>JBEQAH010000060.1:0-9342 GCA_041640435.1 bacterium
AACTTCCCCACGGTCCACGTGGACTGCGTGGTCATCGGTCACTCCAACTACCCCGAGTACAACGTCTTCCTCTCCGAGGACATCATGGAGCCCCTGCGGGGGCGGATCCACAAGATTGACTTCCCCTACAACCTGGACCTGGCAGGGGAGATGGAGATCTACCGTCAGCTGGTGGAGCGCGCGAACCGGGTGCGGGGCGAGCGGAAGCACGCGCCCCAGGACGTGTACGAGCTGGCCGCCCGCTACGCTCTGAAGACGCGGGCAGATTCCGGAGGGCTTAAGGGGCTGAGCCCGCGGTTCTTCGAGGACGCCTTCTCCACCGCGTACGTCCGGGCGGAGCGGTGCCTGGACCTGGAGGTGCTGAGCGAGGCCATCGAGCGAACCTTTGAGCACCAGTCCATCAAGGATCTCAACCTGAAGGAGCTGTTGCGCCAGTTCGAGGAGACCAAGATGGAGTTCGTCCACGAGAAGGTTTCCCTGATCGTGGAGCGCATCGTGCCGGAGCACTTCTTCGAGTACGGGCAGAACCTGTACCGCAACTACCTGGACGCGGTGCGGCGGAGCGTGCTGGGCGAGCCGCTGGCGGAGCGGGAGAAGGAACTGGTGGACGAGGTGGAGGGGATCCTGATCCACAAGCGCCAGATCAGTCGACAGGGCCGGGTGGCGTTCCAGAACGTGCTGGCGGAGCGGTACGAGGAGCTTTGGGAGACGCCCTACACGGAGAACGAGCACCTTCGGCCGGTGATCAACGAGGTGGTGTTCAACAAGATCAAGAACTGCCTGCGGCTCTACGACAAGACGGAGGACCTGGACCCCACGAGCCGGGAGCTGCTGGAAGTGCTGCACCGGAGCGCGGTGACCGAGCACGGCTATTGCGAGGTGTGCTCCCGGAGCCTGTTCCGCATCCTGGGCCGGAGCGTGTGAGCGATGCGGATCCACCGAGGGCGAATCGCCCAGCACAAGCACGACACGCTTCTCCGCCAGTATCTCAAGCAGAACCTCCACGAGCTCATTCAACAGAAGGAGCTGGTGATCGAGGGGAAGGTGAAGACTCAGCTGTCCACCCTGGACCTCCCGACCCTGCGGTACGGGGAGGACGAGGCTTACCTGGCGCAGGGCGGGGGAGGGGGCCGCGGCGGGGCGGGCGAGGAGGGCGTGCAGCCCGTGGGTGGGCTCCTGGGGGGCGACCACCACGGGCCGGAGATTCGGGTGGAGTTGGACTTCGACGAGTTCGTGCGGTTGGCTCAGGAGGCGCTGCTGGAGGAGGTCCAGCTGCCCGCCCTGCAACGGCCACCCCGGGGTGGGGAGGTGGAGACGGAGGACCTGCCGGAGTTGGACGACCTGGACCGGATCGGGCTCGCCGCGGACCTGAACCTGGAGGAGACGCTGGTGGCGAGCCTGCTGCGAAACGTGCGGGAACGGGGGGTCGTGGACTACGACGTGGACCTGCGCCAGGACGGATGGTACTTCGTCGAGGACCCGTCCACCAGCCGGAATCACCGCTCCCTGGAGGTGTACGTGCTGGACATCTCGGGCTCCATGCGTGGGGACTACCTGGCCCTGGTCCGGAAGACGATCTTCCTGCTGTGGCACGCCCTGGAGCGGCGCTACCCCACCAACCTCCGGAGGTACGTGGTGTTCCAGGACGTGGCGGAGGAGAAGACCCGGGAGGAGTTCTTCTCCGTGGAATCGAGCGGCGGAACCCACATCTCCGCGGGGTTTGAAAAGGCCGTGGAGCTGTTGGAGGGCGCGTCGGAGTACGACACCTACCTGTTCCTGTTCACGGATGGGGAGACGAGCAGCGGCGACTTCGAGCTGGCGAAGCGGCGGTACGAGGAAGCCCTGGAGCGGTTCGACCTGGTGTGCTACGGCCACGTGAACCCCGGCAGCCGGGGGGTCGGGGGGTTCAGCGAGTACGTGCAGGAGGTAGCCCGGCGGCGGCCCAACGCCACCTTCGCGAACCTGGTGGACCTGGACTCGGTGCGGGACGCCCTGAGGGAGTTCTTGACCCGGGTGGACGGGGAGGGGCGGCAGCGGTGCGGGAGTACGAGGCGGTCATCGCTCGCGTGGAGGAGCTAGCCCTTCGCCTTGGGCTCTGCTTCGACCCGGTGGTGTTCCGGATGACCGAGGCGGAGGAGATCGCGGAGGTGGCCAGCATGGGTCTGCCGAACCGCTTCGTCCACTGGTACTGGGGCGGGGCGTACAAGGAAATCCGGCTCCAGCAGGACAAGTCGCTGGTGAGCATCCTGGAGCTGGTTCTGAACAGCCGGCCTGCCTACGCGTTCCTCCGCCGATCCAACACCTACCTACAGAACGTGCTCGTCATCGCCCACGTGTACGGGCACGCGGATTTCTTCGCCAACAACCACTGGTTCCGGAAGTCCAACAAGAACATGCTGAACGAGGCGGAGCGGCACGCGCGGACCTTCCGGCACTACGAGGCCACGGTGGGCCGGGAGACGGTGGAGCGGCTGCTGGACGCCTGCCTCACGGTGGCGAGCAGTGTGAACGCCTTCGAGCGAGATCCCGCCCGGCGCAAGAAGCGGCTGGTGTACTTCCTGGAGGACCACGCGCCCCTGGAGCCCTACGAACGGGAGATCCTGCAGGCCATCCGGGAGGAGGCGGAGTACTTCGACTTAATCCAGCGGACCCACGTGACCAACGAGGGGTGGGCGACCTTCGTGGAGGCCACGCTCCTCCGGGAGCTGTTGAGCGCCCGGGAGTGGGCGGAGGTGTGCGTGCACCTGTGCGCGCGCCCGGCGCCGTACACCCTGGGCTACACGCTCTTCCGCGCGGTCCGGGATCGGGGCGGGATGGAGGCGGCCCTGGCCGCGCGTCGCTACTACGAGGACGTTCGCCTCATCGACGAGACCCTCACCCAGGAGCTGGTGGACCGCCTGGACCTGTTCGTCTACGACCCGCGGGACCGGAGCCGGAACACGAACGTGGACGCGGTGAAGGAGATGCTCATCGAGCAGAAGCTGTACCGCGGGGAGCCCCGGATCGAGGTGGAGGACCCGGACCACCCCCGGGACCTGGTCCTGGTTCACACCGAGGAAGGGCGCAAGCTGGACCCGCGGCGGATCGCCCTGTACCTGAAGGCGGTCCATGGGCTGTGGCGGCACCCGGTCCGCCTGCGGGCGAACGGGAAGCTGTACACGTACGACCGGAGGGGGCTGTCCACCTCCTGACCGGGCGCGGGACGGGCCGGTGCTATAATGGGGCCGAAGTGGGCCGGCCCGGGCGGGACGGGCCGGGCGTGGAGCACCGCAAAGGGGGTATCGCCGTGATCCGCATGAAGGTGAAGGGCGTGGCGATGGACCAGCACATGAACCCCGTGGTGCTGCTGACCGATGCGGAGGAGCGCATGGCTTTGCCCATCTGGGTGGGGGCTGCGGAAGCCCAGGCCATCGCGCTGCAGCTGCAGGGAGTGACTCCCCCGCGGCCCATGACCCACGACCTGATGCGCTCCATCCTCCAGGAGATGTCTGTGTCCCTGACGCGGATCGTGGTGAACGACGTGCGGGACCAGACCTATTACGCGGAGATCCATCTGCGCCGCGAGGGGCAGGAGCACACCATCGACTCACGCCCCAGCGACGCCATCGCCCTGGCTCTGCGCATGCAGGCGCCCATCTTCGTGGACGAGAAGGTGGCGGCCCACGCGATCCCTCTCAAGGGCGCGGACGACGAGGAGATGGAGGAGTGGCGCCGCTTCCTGGACACCGTCAAGCCCGCGGACTTCCGCAAGTCGCTCCATTAGGTGGCCCGCCGGGTCTAAGGCCTGAACGGTCAGAGGGCGAGGCCGCCGGCCACCACCAGCGTCTGACCCGTCACGTAGCGAGCGCGGGGCGAGGCCAAGTACACCACGGCCTCTGCCACCTCCTCGGGCGTGGCGAACCGACCGAGGGGGATCTCCGCCTCGATCCTCCGGCGGTCCTCCGGGGAGCGGTGGGCGTGCACGCGGGTCTCGGTGTACCCGGGGGCCACGGCGTTCACCCGAATCCGCGGGGCGAGGGCGTGCGCGAGGCAACGGGTGACCATGAGCACTGCGGCCTTGCTGACCGCGTAGTGGGGCGCGTGGGGCGCGGCGACCAAGCCCCGCATGGACGCCACGTTCACCACGGCTCCCCCTTCGGGGAGGAAGCGGGCGGCGGCCCGGGTGAGGAAGAACGGTGCTTTCACGTGGATTGCCATCTGCTCGTCCCACAGGGCTTCGGTGATGTCCCACGGGCCCGTGCGGTCCACCACGCCCGCGTTGTTCACAAGGACGTCCAGGCGCCCGAGAGCCTGCACCGCTTGGGCGACCAGCTGCTCGCACGCTGCGGTTGACCGCAGGTCCCCCTGCAGCACCACCGCCTCCCCCCCGGCCTCGCGAACGCGCGCCGCCACCTCCTCCGCACCCCGGGCGTTCGCACGGTAGTGCACGCCCACCACGGCGCCCCGGCGGCCGAAGGCCACGGCGCACGCCTCGCCGATCCCGCTGCTGGCGCCTGTGACGAGGATCGCCCGGCCTGAAAACTCCACACGCCTTGAGTTCTGGCCGGGGTGCGCCGCACCCTCTCGATCGTGTGTTCGCCTCCGCTGGGTCTATCCGAGGAGGATTTGAGGTATGCAGCGCTAAATAGACCCTTTACCGGGAGCCAGGCCTCCCGCACAGCACTCGGAGGACGCGCCATGGGCCACGGTCGGGTCGCGGCGTGGGTGTTGGTGGCACTCATCGTCCTGGGCCTCAACATTCCCGTAGGTGCGCGGCCCCAAGAGTACACGGTGCAGCGAGGAGACACCCTGTACTCCATCGCGCGGCGGTTCGGCACCACGGTGGAGGAGCTGGCCGAGCTGAACGGCCTGTCGCACCCGGACCGTCTGCGGCCGGGGCAGGTGCTGCGCCTCGCCCCGCGTGAGGCTCAAGGATCGGCGCAGCCGATCCAGACCTCGCTGTACACGGTGAAGGCCGGCGACACCCTGTGGAGCATCGCCCGTCGGCACGGGACTACAGCAGCCCGGATCGCGCAGCTCAACGGGATCGCAGAAGACGGCGTCCTGCGGATTGGCCAGACCCTGCACCTGCCGGCCCCTTCCGCCCCGCAAACTCGCCGGGTGGTGGCCTCCGCCTCGCGTGGCGTCGCTCTGGTGGCGCTGGCGCGCAGGTTCCTCGGGGTCCCGTACCGTTGGGGTGGCACAGGGAACGGGGGCTTTGACTGCTCCGGTTTCCTGTACACCCTCTTCCAGCGCTTCGGCATCACGCTCCCGCGCACCTCGTTCGCCATGTTCGGCGTGGGCCGGCCCGTGGGCCGATCCGAGCTGCGGCCCGGGGATCTGGTGTTCTTCACCACGTACGCCGCCGGGGCGTCCCACGCGGGGATCTACATCGGCGCGGGCAACTTCATCCACGCCTCCTCCGCAGGGGGCGGGGTGCGGATCGACGCCCTCAGTCACCCGTACTACAACGCCCGCTACCTGGGGGCGCGGCGCATCTTCTGACTACCCACCGCCTGCGGCCTGGCGCCGTACGATGGGATGGGATGGGACCGCGCTTGTGGGCCGCAGTGCTCGCGGGCAGGTTGACCGCCCGGGTGAGCCGTGCCCTCGGGCTGGGTGGCGGGACTGTGCTGCCGGGCCGCGTGGCCCGCTGGTTCGCCCCTGACCTTCTCGGCCGGCTGGCCCGCGGGTTGTCGCAGGGCGTGGTGGTCGTGACCGGGACCAACGGGAAGACCACCACCGCCCGGCTGGTCGCCGCCGCCCTCCTGGACGCAGGCCTGACGGTGGTGCACAACCGCGCGGGTGCCAACCTGCCCGCGGGGCTCCTGTCCGCTCTTTTGCTGGCCACGGACGGCGGCCGACCCCGGGCGGAGGTGGGCGTGTTCGAAGTGGACGAAGCCGCCTTTCCCCGTGTCGTGGGCGAACTCCGCCCCCGCGTGGTGGTGCTCACGAACCTGTACCGCGACCAGCTGGACCGATACGCGGAGGTGGATCGGGTCGCCCGGGGGTGGCGCCAGGCGCTTCAGGCCCTCGGGGGCGGCACCGTGGTGTGCTTCAACGCCGACGACCCCCAGGTGGCGGATGTGGCCCGGGACTTTCCCCAGACGGTGGCGTTCGGCATCGAGGACCTGGAGGCAGGACGGGAGGGCCTGGAGGACGCCGCGGACGTGCGGCACTGCTACCGGTGCGGGGTCCCGTACCGGTACCGGGTGGTCTTCATTTCGCACGCGGGGCACTACGCGTGTCCTTCCTGTGGCAGCGCGCGGGCCCGTCCGGCGGTGCGGGCTGAGGCGGTGGACGTGGCGGGCACGTCCGGGTTTGTGGTGGAGCTCGCCTGGGACGGGGTGCGCCTTGGGGTTCGAAGCGCGCTTCCGGGCCTGTACAACGTGTACAACGTGCTCGCGGCCGCTGCGGCCGCGCACGCCCTGGGACTCCCGCCGCAGGCGCTGCACAGAGCGGTGGAGGCCGCAAAGCCCGCCTTCGGCCGCGGGGAGCGGCTGCGGTGGCGTGGGGTGAGCCTGCAGATCCTCCTCGTCAAGAACCCCGCCGGCTTCAACGAGGTGTTGCGGGCGCTGCGCGCGGAGCCCGTGCGGTCACTGTGGATCGCCATCCACGACCAGGTTGCGGACGGCCGAGACGTGTCGTGGTTGTGGGACGTGGATTTCGAGGTCCTGCGGGAAGCGGAGGCACACGTGACGGTGACCGGGCTGCGGGCGGAGGACTTGGCGGTGCGGCTGAAGTATGCGGGGTGGCGGGAGGATCGGATCACGGTGCAAAAGAGCCTCCTGCAGGCCCTGCGGCAGGCGCTCGCGCAGACGCCGCCCGGGGGGACTCTGTACTGCCTGCCCACGTACACGGCCATGCTGGAGCTGCGCGCCCTGCTGGCCCGTGAGGGCGTCGTGCCCGCCTTCTGGGAGGACTGAGGTGGAGCTGCGCCTCGCACATCTGTACCCGGATCTCTTGAACCTGTACGGCGACCGGGGCAACGTGCTCGTACTGCAGTTTCGCGCCCTGCGGCGGGGGATTCCCGTCCATGTGGGGCGCGTGGGGTTGGGTGACCCTCTGCCCGACGCTGACCTGTACTTCCTGGGAGGAGGTGAAGACCGGCAGCAGGCCCTGGTGGCACCTGCCCTGGAGAGGCTGCGGCCGCACCTTGCGGCCGCGGTGCGGTCTGGGGCTGTGGTTCTGGGGGTGTGTGGTGGCTACCAGCTGCTGGGGCACGCTTACCATGCCGCGGACGGCAGCACGCTGGACGGGCTGGGCTTGCTGGATGTGGTCACCCGACACCCGGGTCATCGGGCCCGGCGTCTTGTGGGGAACGCGGCGGTGGCGTGTGCGCTGGACGGCGTGGGGACCCTGGTGGGGTTCGAGAACCACGGAGGCCGCAGCTGGCTCGGGCCGAAGGCGCAGCCTTTGGGGCGGGTCCTGGCCGGATTCGGGAACAACGGCCAAGACCGCACGGAAGGGGCATACAGCGGGACGGTATTCGGCACCTACCTGCACGGTCCCCTGCTGCCCAAGAACCCCGTCTTCGCCGACTACCTCCTCCGGCTCGCGCTGCGACGCCGCTTCGGAGACGTGCGCCTCGCACCGCTCGATGATCGTTGGGAACACGCAGCCCACGTCCGGGCGGCACAGCGCGCCGGGGTGCGCCTGCGCACCGCCTGAGGACGTGCTACCTGCGGGTTTGCACGCTTGCGACGGCCGCCAGCACCAACGCGCCGCCAAGAAGCTGGGCCCCGTCGAGGACTTCCCCGAACCACGCGTACCCGAGGACGCCGGCCACCACCGGTTCCACGGTGGCCACGATGCTGGCCCGGCTCGCCTGCACTCTGCGCAGGCCTGCTACGTACAGCCACTGCGCCAGCCAGGTGGCCACGAGACCCAGGTAGAGCAGGGCCGGTAGGGCAGGGGCGACGTGGGAGAGAGTCAGCCGCTCGGGCGGAAGTCCCGCGGCCATCCCGCCCAGCGCGAGGAACACCGTCCCGAACCCCAGGGCGTACGCGAGGACCACGAGAGGCGGGTGCCGGCGCAGCGCCACCTTCCCGAACACGCTGTACAGGCCGTAGGTCAGCCCGGAGGCGAGGCCGGCGAGGACCCCGGGGAGGTTCAGGCGCAGGGCCGCGGGGTCGTGGGCCCGCACCACCAAGGCGCAGCCTGCGAAGGCCAGCAGGAGGGCTGTCAGCTTGGAAGCGGACAGGTCTTCCCCGAACAGGGCCGCGGACAGGACGGTGACCCACACAGGGGCGGTGTACAGGAGGATGGCGGCGGTGGCGAGGGTGGTGAGCTCGATCGCGGTGAAATACGCGAGGAAGAACAGCGCGATGCTCACAAACCCGTAGGCGGCGAACAGCAGCGTATCCCGGAGGCCCACCCGCAGGCGGCTGCGGTGCGTAGCGGCACAGGCGAGCAGGGCACCGGCGAAGGCCAAGCCGGCCCGCCAGGTGGACGCTTCCAGAGCGCCCACGCCCGCGGCAGAGATGATGCGGACCGCGATGCCGAGGCTGCCCCAGAGCACTGCGGCGGCGAGCACCAGCCCGTAGCCAACCCACTCCTCGCGCCCCGCGTGCACAGAAAGGAGCGTTCGGCCCGAACCGGCCGAATCCCTCGCGGTATACTCACTGGGGAGGAGGTGTTGGCGGTGAAGCTCAACGGCGTGCGCGTCGCGGTGCTGGCGGAAGACCTGTACGAGGACCTGGAGCTGTGGTACCCGCTGCTGCGTCTGCGCGAGGAGGGCGCGGAGGTCCGGGTGGTGGGGCCGAAGGCAGGCGAGGTCTACAAGAGCAAGAACGGCTACCCCGTGAAGGCCGACGTGGGCCTGGACCAGCTGTCCAGCTCGGAGTTCGACGCGGTGGTGATCCCGGGCGGGTACGCACCCGACCGGATGCGCCGCCACCCGGCCATGGTGGAGTTCGTGCGGGCCATGGCGGAGGCGGGGAAGCCCGTGGCCTTCATCTGCCACGCGGGCTGGGTGCCTGCTTCTGCAGGCATCGTCCGCGGGCGCACCGTGACCAGCTTCCCGTCCATCCGGGATGATCTGGTGAACGCGGGTGCTCAGTGGGTGGACCGTGAGGTCGTGGTGGACGGCAACCTGGTTTCCTCCCGGGTGCCCGCAGACCTCCCTGCTTTCTGCCGCGCCCTGGTGGAGCTGCTGGCTAAGGTGCGGGTGGCGTGAGCAGGTCCATCTCGCTGCAGGAGGCGGCGCGCAGGCTGCAGCAGGCGGCGCGCGGGGTAGGGCTGGAGTTGGATCCTCGCACCGTCGCGTTCCGGCTTCAGCCGTTCCCGTGCTACGAGTACGTACTGCGGCTGCGTCAGGCGCACACCCTGATCGCCATGCCCGCGGAGTGGGTGGAGGAGTCG
>JBEQAH010000061.1:0-9296 GCA_041640435.1 bacterium
CCAGCAGGTGCGCACCCAGACACCTGCTGGCCTCCCGCGCTTCCTCCACGGCGCGGGGGAGACGACCTCCCCACGAGTCAGCCACGCACACGGCGCGGGAGGGTGGGGTCGGACGGGTCTGCAGCTGGGTAAGCAGCCAACCCGCAGGCGCGTACGACACCTCCCATCGGTCCCACACACACCGGGTTCCGTCTGAGAATGCGTGGAAGGGGAGGCCGTGCAGCCGGCCGTGGGGAGCGACGATGAGGCTGCGGTACCGGTCGAGCAAGGGCAGGAGGGGTACCAGCAAAGCGTCGTGAAGGCCGCACAGCACTCGCTCCGCCTGGTGCAGCGCTTGATCCACTGGCAGGTAGCCATCCGCGTACGCCCGCAAGCCTGTGGACAGCAGGGCGGCGAGCCGGGCCACGGTAGCCTCCGCGCACAGCCTCGGGACGTATCGAAGCCCGCGGCCGTCGACGACGAACGCGTTGACCTGGCCGGCGGCCACGAAGTACTCGACGAGGGCGGCATCGGCGGGGAGAACAGGTCGGCGAGGGGGTGAGGCGTAGCCGAGCACGTCCGCGTCCTCGGCGTAGGCGGCGTCGCGCACCTGGAGCCGCCACAGCGTGTCTTGCACGCGCGCGTGCACCGATCCCAGGTCGGTCCCCGCGAGTTCCCCGGGGGCCTCCCGGGAGGCCATGGCCCTCACACGGAAGGCCTCCAGCGCGCGGTTGAGTTCGTGCACCAGCTGCGAATCCTCCTCGCGGCGCGGGTGGAAGGCCGCGGGATGGGTCGCGAGAAGGTGCGCCATGCCCCGCGCCTTCGCCCCCTGTACCACTTCCCACGCCCGTTCGTACGCGCCCGTCTCGCACAGAGCCGCTGCCGCGCGCTCGAACAGAGAGCCGACCTCAGCGAAGACCCCGTAGCGCAGGTCCGCGGGCGCCCAGGCAAGGACCCGGCTTCCCCAGCGGACTCCGCACAGCAAGTGGGCCAGCTGCCGGGCGGGTCCCGCGGCGAGGTCTGCGAGCCGGCGGTGCGCCGCGGCACATAGCCAGGCCATCCCCTGGCGACGACCCATACGCAGCGCGGCCTGCGCTTCCCGGCGCGCGGCGTCTGATCTCCCCGCGGCGCGCAGGGCGTCCGCCAGCACGAGCCTGGCTCGGCCGAGGCCTGAAGGGTCCAGTACCGCCGCGGCGCCCTCCTGCGCCAGCCGGGCCAGCCGCAAGGCGTCGTCCACGTCGCCGCGCCGCAGCAGACATCGGGCCAGCTCGCAGGCGGCGAGCGCCGCGGGCCCCGTCCTTCCCACCGACGAGAGCTCGTGGTACGCCTGCTGTAGCAACGCTTCGGCTTGGGGCCAACCGCCCCCGTGACGGTAGCCCAGCGCGGCGAGGTAACGAGCCTGCGCGCTCTCAGCGACGAACCCCGCCTGCGCCAGCTGCGCCGCGAGCCGTTCACCTTCCCGCCGTGCCCGCTCCGCCTGGCCGAGGAACAGCCAGCACTCCAGCGCAGCCAGGCGGTAACTGGCCGCAGTGGACGGAACGCCCGCCGCCTCATACCGCTCCGCCACCGCTTCAAACGCCCTCAGGGCCTGGGCGTAGCGACCCCGCGCCACGTCCACCCACGCCGCGGCGGCAGCCGCCCGGGCGGCCAGTAGAGGGCTTCCCGCCCTCTCCGCCGCGGCCCGGGATTCCTCCAGGGCGGCCTGCGCCTCTTGCCCCCTGCCCGCCTGCGCGAGGAGCAAGCCGCGGTTGTGCTCAGCCACGGCGAGGTCCAGCAACGCGCGCTCGCCGCAAGCGCGGAGCAGTTGCGCCGCCTGCGCGTAAGCTTCCAGGGCCGTCTGGGTGTGGCCCAGGTACTTCAGCAGGGTGGCGCGTTGGCTGCGGACCCGCGCTGCGTACAAGGCGCTGGCGGGGTGGCCGGCCAGGACGGGTTCGATGCGTTCCGCGAGCTCTAGGGCCTCCTGGTAGCGCGCCTGGCGGGACAGCACGCCGATCTTGCCGATGCCGCACCGGGCGGCCAGGATCTCGTCGCCCCCGCGGAGGGCAAGGGTGAAGGCTTCGTCGTAGGCGCGCAGCGCTTCGTCCAGCCGGTCCGACCACAGGCACGCGTTGGCCACCGCGAGGAGAGCGAGCGCGCGCACGCAGGGGTCCGGGCTGTCCTCGCAGTAGCCCACGAGCTCGCGGGCGCGGGCCAAAGCTGCCTCGGGGTCGCGGTGGGCCAGGGCGTCCACCACGTCCTTTGCCCCTTCCACCGACGGGCGCTCCGGAGGGCCCAGCAACCGTCGGAGGAACTGGAGCGCTTCACCCAAACTGGCGGCGCGAGCCCATTCGTCCGCGGAGGAAGCGTTCACGCCGGCGGTGTTCTTGGAGGGCGCGGGTCCTTCCTGCTATGGTGGACGGGAGCCGCTTACGGGAGGAGAGGATGGCCCACGACCGCCACGCCCTGGACATCCTGTGCGTAAACACCCTGCGCACCCTGGCCATGGACGCGGTGGAGCGCGCCAAATCAGGTCACCCGGGTGCGCCCATGGGCTTCGCGGCCCCCGCGTACGTGCTGTGGACCCGGTTTTTGCGCCACAACCCGCGCAACCCGCTCTGGCCCGACCGCGACCGGTTCGTGCTGTCCGCGGGCCACGCGTCCATGCTGCTGTACGCCCTGCTGTACCTGACCGGGTACGATCTCACGTTGGAGGACCTGAAGCAGTTCCGGCAGTGGGGGAGCCGCACCCCAGGTCACCCTGAATTCCGCCTGACCCCGGGGGTGGAGTGTACCACCGGCCCGCTCGGGCAGGGTTTCGCGAACGCGGTGGGCATGGCCTTGGCGGAGCGCCACTTGGCTGCCACCTTCAACCGGCCGGGGTACGAGATCGTCAACCACTGGACGTACGTGGTGGCCTCTGATGGCGACCTCATGGAGGGCGTGTCGTACGAGGCCGCGTCCCTCGCCGGGCACCTGCGCCTGGGGAAGCTCATCTGCCTGTACGACGCGAACGGCGTCAGTCTCGCCGGCAGCACGGCCCTCACCTTCACCGAGGACGTTCGCGGCCGGTTCGAGGCCTTGGGATGGCACGTGCAGGAGGTCCCGGACGGCAACGACCTGGAAAGCGTGGAGGTGGCCATCCGCCGCGCCCAGGGGGAGGCCGCCCGCCCGTCCCTGGTGATCGTCCGCACGCGGATCGCCTTTGGTAGCCCTGGCAAAGAGGGCCGGTTCGAGGCACACGGGGCGCCGCTGGGAGAAGACGAGGTCCGGCGTACCAAACAGAACCTGGGCTGGCCGTACGACGAACCGTTCACGGTACCCGAGGAGGCGCTGCGGGAGTTTCGAAAGGCGCAACCGCGAGGGGAGGAGCTGGAGGCAGCGTGGCGGCAGCGCTTCGCGGCGTACGCTAGGACGTATCCGGAGCTTGCGGCGCGGTGGGAGCAGGCACAGCGGAGCGAGCTGCCCGAGGGGTGGGATGAGGGCTTGCCCACATACCCACCGGGCGAGCGGGTGGCCACCCGTGCTGCGGCGGGCGCGGCGCTGCGCGCGTTGGCCGAGCGCGTGCCCTGGATCGTCGGCGGGTCTGCCGACCTGAACCCATCCACGAACACCGCCCTTGCGGGCGCCGGGGACTTCCAGAGCCCCGAGCGGCCCCTCGGGGGGGTGCAGGGGAGTTGTGGCGGGCCCCAGGATTACAGCGGCCGCAACCTGCACTTCGGCGTCCGCGAGCACGCCATGGCCGCCATGGCCAACGGGATCGCCTACCACGGTGGGCTGCGGCCGTTCGTGGCGACCTTCCTGGTGTTCTCCGACTACGCCCGGCCCGCCATCCGGCTGAGCGCGCTTTCAGAGCTGCCGGTGGTCTACGTGTTCACCCACGACTCCGTGTTTTTGGGTGAGGACGGGCCCACCCACCAGCCGGTGGAGCACCTGGCCTCCCTGCGGGCGATCCCGGGGCTCGTGGTGGTGCGGCCGGCGGACGCCGCGGAGGCCGTGGAAGCCTGGCGCTTCGCCGTCGAGTACCGGCAGGGGCCTGTGGCGCTCGTCTTGACCCGCCAGGCGGTGCCCGTGTTGGACCGCGGCCGCTACGCACCTGCGGAAGGCCTGCGCCGGGGTGGTTACGTGCTCGCAGACTCGCCCGCTGGATTCCCGGAGGTGATCCTGATCGCGACGGGTTCTGAGGTGGCCCTGTGCGTGGAGGCGTACGAGCGGCTCACCGAGGAAGGGGTACGAGCCCGCGTGGTGAGTCTGCCGTCGTGGGAGCTGTTTGAACGCCAGCCGCAGTCCTACCAGCACGAAGTCCTGCCGCCCTCGGTGACCAAGCGTGTGGCGGTGGAGGCCGCCCGGCCCATGGGCTGGGAGCGGTGGGTGGGTTGCGAGGGACGCGTGCTGGGCGTGGACCGGTTCGGCGCCTCGGCCCCGTACGCCCGGATCGCGCAAGAGCTGGGGTTCACCTCACAGCGGGTGTGTGAGGTGGCGTGGGAGCTGGTGCGCGGTGGGCCGGCGCGGGGCAGGCGGGAACCGCCCTCACTCCGTGAGGCGTAGCCAGGAGGCCACAAGCATGCTGTGCAGGCCGTGGGCGGCCAGGGCGAGCCACGGCATGCCCCCGGCCGCGAGGTGCGAGCCCAGCATGCCCGCGCCTGCCACCGGCAGCGCCACGAACACCGTCAGGCACCACGGCAAGGGCGCGTACAGGAGTCCGCACAACCACGGCCGGGTCCGGAGAGAAGGAACCCGGTACAGGATGGGCGCCACCGCGAGTCCGTACACCACCCCGTAGCCAACACCGGTTACCAGGAGGAGAAAGTAGCTCCCCGCGAGCGCCAGGCGGGTCCGGTCCACCACCAGACCGTCCCACAGGGCGAGGAACCAGCGGGTGATCGTTCCGGTGCTCTCGGGGTAGGATGCGCCGCGGCCCAGGCCCCACAGGAGCACTAGCAGCGAGGCGAGGGCGGTCGCAAGGGTTGCCGCCACAGCCACAGCGAACGCGTGGCCTCCGGTGTAGCCGGTCCCAGCTTCCGTCGTGGTCACGTTCACCTCCGCAGGTGCGGCGCCGCAGGCCGCGTCGTACAATAGCACCCGGGGATGCGCCCAGTGCGTGCATCCCCTTTGGAGTTTGTCGGAAACCTGCCCGAGGTGCAACCGGACCGTGGTGCGGTTCCGTCGCTTCCTTGCCTTCGTCGTGGCGATGAGCCTGGCCCTGGTGGTGCTGGGCGGGGTGGTGCGGACCACGGGTGCCGGAGACGCTTGCCCTGACTGGCCGTTGTGTCACGGCCGCCTGATCCCGCCCGCGGAGCCCCTGGTGCTGCTGGAGTGGAGCCACCGCCTGGTGGCCGCGCTCGTGGGCGCCCTCGTGGTTGTGGGCTTGGTGTGGACGATCCGCCTTGGCCGTTACGCGGAGGCCCTGCGGGCTCCTGCGGCGGCTGCCCTCGGGCTCGTGGTGGTGCAGGCGCTGCTCGGCGGTGCCACGGTGCTGAGCGGGCTCAGACCGTGGCTGGTGGTGTTGCACCTGGGGACGGCCCTGCTGTTCCTCGCGGCGCTTGTGGTGTGGTGGCAACGAGCGGCAGGACTGCGCCCGGCAACCCTTACAGGGCCGCAGCATGCCTTCCGGGGCGCGGTGCTGGCCTCCCTGTTGAGCCTGTACGGGCTCGTGCTGTTGGGCGGCTACGTGGGCGCGTCCGGCGCCGGGCTCGCGTGCCCCGACTGGCCTCTGTGTCGCGGGGAGGTGTTTCCCCCGTCCGGCCCCGGGGTGCTGGAGCACTTCGCCCACCGGCTCTGGGCGGTGCTGGTGGCTGGATTTCTGGGCTGGGTGGTGGTGCGGGCGCGGCGGGACCGGCCCGACCTGCGGGGTCTCGCCCACGCGGCGGCAGCGGCCTACGGTGTGCAGATCCTCGTGGGCTGGTTGAACCTGTTGACCGGGCTGCATCCGGCGGTGGTGAGTTCACACCTCGGGCTTGCGGCCCTCATCTGGATGTTGCTGGTGGGCCTGTTCGTTCGGTCCGCGGCGCGCCCGCTCCCCGCCCCGCGCGTCCCTTCCGGTCCGGCACCGGCCTGGAAACGGGCTGTAGCGGACTACGTGGCCCTCACCAAACCGCGGATCGTGGCGCTGCTGCTCGTCACCACCGCGTGCACCATGGTAGTGGCGGCCCGCGACCGGCTGTCCGCGTGGCTCGTCCTGGCGACGCTGGCGGGTGGCGCCCTGGCCGCGGGGGCCGCCAACGCCTTGAACTGCGTGCTGGACCGCGACATCGACGCGGTCATGCACCGCACGAAGCAGCGCCGGCCCGTGGCCGCCGGCCGCATCCCGTCGGAACGAGCGGTAGGCTTCGCCGTCGCACTGGCCGTGGCCAGCTTCTGGCTATTGCGAACGGGGGTAAACGCCTTGGCCGCCTGGCTGGCCATGGCCGGGCTTGCGTTTTACGTCCTCGTCTATACCAGGTGGCTCAAGCGCACCACCGCCCACAACATCGTCATCGGGGGCGCTGCGGGCGCGGTCCCCCCCCTCGTGGGCTGGGCTGCGGTGACGGGTGACGTAGGCCTTCCCGCGTGGCTGCTGTTCGCGGTGGTGTTCCTGTGGACGCCCCCGCACTTTTGGGCCTTGAGCTTGAATCTAAAGGAGGATTACGCCCGCGCCCGGATCCCCATGCTTCCCCTGGTCTGCGGAGACGGGGAGACTCACCGCCAGATCTTCCTGTACACCGTGGCCACGGTCGCGGCCACGTTCCTGCTAGTCCCGGCCGCGGGGATGGGCTGGCTGTACGCGACCGGGGCCGGGCTGCTCGGTGTCGAGTTCGTGCGGAGGGCTTGGCGGCTGTGGCGGGGCGGGGGGCAGACTGCCTGGGCCTTGTACCGCTACTCCCTGGCATACCTGGCCCTCCTGTTCGCCGGGATGGTCGCGGACCGGTTCGTGGTGAGCGGCTGAGCGGTGCGAGTGCTGTTCGTCTGTACCGGCAACATCTGCCGCTCGCCCATGGCGGAGGCCCTGACCCGGCACCTGGCCGGGGAGCGGGGTGTGGCCGTGGAGGTAGACTCTGCAGGCACGGAGGCCTGGCACGCGGGAGAACCACCCCACCCGGGCGCCCTGGCGGCGCTTTCGCGCCGTGGGATCCGGCTGGAGCGCCGGGCGCGGCAGGTGAGGCCGGAAGACGCTGAGCGCTTCGACCTCCTCGTGGCGCTTGACCGTGGCCACGCCCGCACCCTGCGCAGGCGGTTCCCGGACGCGGCGGCCAAGGTCCGCCTGTTGTCGGAGTTCGGTCCGAGGGGAACACCCCCGGACATTCCCGACCCCTACTACGACGGCCGCCACGAAGCGGTGTGCGACCTCGTGGAGCGCTGCTGCCGCGGACTCGTGGACTGGCTTGAGCGCTGGAATCCGTGAGCCCGAGCCTGCGTCGGTCGGTGGTGCGGTTGCTCCAGACCCGCCTGGGCTGCGGCGGGGTGGTGCGGGACCAACCGGTGAGCGGCGGGGATGTGGACCGGGTGGCTCGGTGGGACACCGAAGGCGGCAGCGTGTTCGTCAAGTGGAGCCCGGGCGGTGCCGCGCGGTTCTTAGCAGAAGCCGACGGTCTGGAGCGCCTGGCGCAGGCTGGCTGCGTGCGTGTGCCCGAGGTCGTGGGCGTGGCGCAGTCGGAAGACGGTGCTGCCCTGGTACTCCGCTGGTTGGAAGCCCGGGAGCGGACAGAGGCCGCGGCGGCGGTCCTCGGGGCTCAGCTGGCCGCGCTGCACCGGAACGCAGCGGGGGCCTACGGGCTCGAACGCGACAACTACATCGGCCCGCTCCCTCAGCGCAACACCCCCACGAACAGCTGGGTGGAGTTCTACCGGACGCACCGGCTGGGTTTCCAGGCCGAGCTGGCAAGTCGGCGGAGAAGCCTTGATCCCTCCACCCTGAGCCGGCTCGACCGCCTGGTGTCCTCCCTCGACCGGTGGCTTTCGGAGCCTGAGGAAGGCCCCTCGCTGCTGCACGGGGATCTTTGGGGAGGAAACTGGCTGGTGGACCCTCAAGGCCCGGTGGTGGTGGATCCGGCGGTGTACTACGGGCACCGGGAGGTGGAGCTCGCGTTCACGGAGCTGTTCGGGGGCTTCCCGCAGTCGTTCTACGCCGCGTACCGGGAGGCGTGGGCGCTCGCAGACGGCTACGGGGACCGCAAGCCCCTGTACCAGCTGTACCCGCTGCTCGTCCACGCGAACCTGTTCGGCGGCGCGTACGCTCAGTCCGTGCGGCGGGTCGTCCGCCGGTACGTGGGCTGACGGGGTTCAGAGGGCCAGGTCCCCCACAGTGGGCTGGACCAGCCGCTCGAAGTCCGCGTAGGCCACCCGCATGGTCTCCCGGTGCGACCCGCAGCGGAACACGATCTCCGGGTCCCGGGCGAGGCGACGATCCACGTACACGGGGAGGCCGTACAGGTTGCCGAAGGGCGGGTGCGCGCCCACCTCGCAGTCCGGAAACAGCGGCGCGAACTCGGACTCCTGCGCAAGCCGGCACGGCTCACCCGCCACCGCCGACAGCTTGGACAGATCCAGGCGCTGTGGCGCCGCCAGCACCGCCATCACGAACCGTTCCCCGCACCGGGCGATGACGGGCTTGGCGACCAGGTAGCCGGAGACGTGCTCGGAAGCCGCCACCTCCTGCGCGGTGTAGGCCAGCGGGTGCCACGTGACCTCGAACCGAACCCCCTGCTCCCGCAGGTAAGACTCTAGGCGCTCCCGGCAAGTCATGTTACCCCCTCCCCGATCGATTCTACCCGACCAGGGAGAGGTGCACCGCGCGTCGAATCCTCGTTCCGGGAGCGCAGAGATGTCGGTGGCTAAGGGACTGGGCGCACAGGACAAACGTTACCTGGCAGGGGTGATCCACCAGGTCTGGCGGGCCTGTCAGGGCTTTGTGTCCGTGGTGATGGAGCGAGGCCCGGAGGATGCGTTCTTCGTGCTGGACGAGCTGGACGAGTGGGCGGCGGGGCAGCGCAAGCGGCTGTCCGCGCGCAGCGCCCGCCGCCCGGCCGGGCTATCGCCGCAAGGTCTAAGGGTGAGCCGGGAGCTGCTGGACGACGTGAGCACCTTCTGCGCCGCCATCGGAGACATGGTGGCCCGGCTGCGGGCGAGCCCCCTGAGCCCGGACGAGGTAGAGGAGGAGTGCCTCATGATCATCGACGGGTTCGTGGCGTGGACGCACCGCATGGCCACGCAGCTCGGCATCTCCCGCAACCTGCGACCCCAGACCATCTGGCCGCTCCGGTAGGGGCGGGTCAGTGGGTGCCCCGCACCTCCTGCGCGTGACGGGTGGCCCGCTGGATCTGCTCTTCCGCCCGGTCCAGGAACTCCCTGCATGCGGCCCGCAC
>JBEQAH010000062.1:0-9078 GCA_041640435.1 bacterium
TACGACCTGCTGGAGCGGCTGAAGCAGCACCCCTTGGTGCGCCCCCTGCTGGCGGGGGGCGAGACGGTGGAGTACTCCGCGCACGCTATCCCGGAGGGTGGCTACCACGCCATGCCGCGTCTGTACGGGGACGGGGTTCTGGTGGCCGGGGACGCCGCCATGATGGTGAACGGGCTGCACCGGGAGGGCAGCAATCTGGCCATGGCGGCGGGCCGGATGGCGGGGGAGACGGTGGTGGAGGCCAAACAGCGGGGGGACTTCTCCGCCCGCACTCTGGCGCGGTACGCCGCCAAGCTGGAGGCGTCCTTCGTGCTCCAGGACCTCCGGAAGTACCGCTACCTGCCCGACCTGGCGGAGCGCCGGCCGGACCTGTTCAGTACTTACGCGGAGCTGGCGAACCTGGCCGCGCACGAGATCCTCACCGTGGACGGGGTCCCCAAGCGCGACAAGCAGCGCCGGATCTGGCGGGAGGTGACCCGGCGGCGTCCGGTGTGGGCCATGGTGCGAGACCTCTACGAGGTGTGGCGGGCGGTGCGCTGATGGAGGGCGGGATGGAGGCGAAGACCCGGGGTCGGGTTGAGGACAAGCTGTTCACCTTGCGGTGGCGGCACGACCGGCAAAGCCACATCACCATCACCAACCCGCAGATGTGCGTGGACCCATGCGGAGACCAGTGGAAGCGGCCGTGTACTACCTTCTGCCCTGCGAAGGTGTACGAGTGGGATTCGGAGCAGGCCCGCATCGTGATCTCCTACGAGAACTGCGTGGAGTGCACCACGTGCTTGGTGGGTTGCCCATATCGGGTGATCGACTGGCGGCTGCCCCGGGGCGGCTTCGGCGTCCAGTACCGGTGCGGATGAGGGCGGGGGCGGTGGTCAACCCGGTGGCCGGGCGCGGCAGAACCCTGCGCGGCTGGCCCGTGGTGCGGGCGCGGCTGGTGGAGGCTGGCTGGCAGCTGGAGGAATGGCGCTCCGAGGGGCCGGGGCACGCGGTGGACCTGGCGGCCCGGGCAGCGGAACGGGGCGCTGAGGCGGTGCTGGCCGTGGGCGGGGACGGGACGGCGAACGAGGTCACCAACGGGCTGTGGCGTGCGGGCGCGCTGGGGCGGGTAGCCCTGGGGCTCGTGGCTCTGGGCACCGCCAACGACTTCGCCACGTGCCTGGGTGTGCGCCGGGGCCCTGGGGGTGCTGCGGAAGCCCTGCTGTCCGGCCGAAGGCGACGAGTGGACGTGGGCGAGGTGAACGGGCGCTTGTTTGTGAACGTCGCCGGCGTGGGGTTCGACGCGGAGGTAGCCCGTTGGGTGAACGAGCGGACGAAGCTGGTCCGCGGCACCCTGATGTATGTGGCGGGGATCTTCCGCACGCTGCTGGCCTACAGGCCGCAGGAGGTGGAGGTCCGCACGGACCGGGAGCAATGGCGGGCCCGGGTGTTTCTGGTAGCGGTGGGCAACACGCCTGCCTACGCGGGAGGCGTGCGCATGTGTCCATCCGCGCTGCCGGACGACGGCGCCCTGGAGGTGGTGCGCATCGGAGACCTTCGCAAGGTGGAGGTGCTGTGGGTGCTACCCCTTCTGTACGCGGGGCGGCATCTGGCCCACCCGAAGGTGGCGCGGACCTCCTGCCGGGAACTGGTGGTGGAGGCGGACCCGCCGCTCCCTGTGCACGCGGACGGCGAGCCCGTGGGCCGGACCCCGGCGCACTTCCGTCTGCACCGGCAGACCCTGGACGTCCTCGTTCCGGAGGGGAGGTTGAAGCCGGTCGGTATGGTAGAAGGGGGAGGTGTGAGGACAGCCTCCCACCGATCGCCGAAATAAACCCAGAGCCGCGACGTGGTCACCGCGGCGCACATCCTATGGTCAGGAGGTGCTGTGTGCGGAGACTCTGGTTAACCGTGCTCGTGGCCGCTGCAGTGCTCGTGGTCCCGGCGCAGGCGGCGCCCGCCTTCCGCGGGCTGGCGGTCTACACCCAGTACCCCGCACAGACCGTGCGGGCCGGCGAACCGGTGTCCATCACCCTAAACGTACGAAACTTCGGCCTGCCACCCCAGGTGGTACAGCTACGGGTGGCGGACGCGCCCAGTGGGTGGCGGGTGCGGTTCCTGGCCGGCGGGCGGGTGGTGCAGGCGGTGTCCGTGATCCCGGACGGAGAGGCCACCGTGACCCTGCGGCTGGAGCCACCCAGGGGTGTCCGGTCGGGGACGTACCGGTTTCAGGTGGTGGCCACGGGTCAGAACGGCACCGCAGCCCTACCTTTGCAAATAACCCTGGGTCAGGTGTTGCCCCCGCGGCTGAGCCTGGAGGCGGAGCTCCCGACCCTGCGCGGCCCCGCCACCTCTAGCTTCCGCTACCGCCTCACGCTGCGAAACGACAGCGACCAGGACTTGCTGGTGCAGCTGGATGCTCAGGCGCCCCGACGGTTTCAGGTGAACTTCAGCCTGCTGGGTCAGCAGGTGACGAGCGTGCCGGTGCAGGCCGGGCAATCGAGGGAGGTGGAGGTAGAGCTGAACTTGCCACAGGACATGCCCGCGGGCAGCTACCCCATCACGGTGCGGGCGGTCGGTGGTGGTGCGAGCGCCTCGGTGCAGCTGGTGGCGGAGGTGACCGGCCGGCCGGAGCTGCGGGTGACCGCACCCGAGGGCAGGCTGTCCGGCCGGGCGTACGCCGGATCCAGCGAACCGCTCCGCGTGATCGTGCGCAACGAAGGCTCGGCACCGGCGCGCAACGTGTCCCTGTCCGCCTCGCCTCCTTCCGGGTGGGAGGTCAAATTCGAACCTGAGCGCATTGACGAGATCCCCCCGCGTCAGGAGCGCGAGGTGACCGCCCGTATCCGGCCGTCGCCGCGCGCGATCTCCGGCGACTACATGGTTACCATCACCGCCAGCGGCAACGAGGGGTCTGCTTCTGCAGACTTCCGGATCACGGTGCTCACCCGGACGCTGTGGGGCATCGTGGGCGTGATCCTCATCGCCGCGGCTCTGGTGGTGGTGGGTCAGGCGGTGTCCCGGTACGGACGGCGATGAGCGCGGCGGTCGAAACCTTCGGGCTCACGAAGCGGTACGGCCCCCTCGTGGCGGTCCAGGACCTGAACCTGCGGCTGGAGGTGGGGGAGGTGTTCGGGCTGCTGGGGCCCAACGGGTCGGGGAAGACCACTACCATCCTCATGCTGCTCGGTCTCACGGAACCCACCGCGGGCCGCGCCCGGGTTCTGGGCTGGGACCCCACCCGCCAGCCCCTCGAGGTCAAGCGGCGCGTGGGCTACCTGCCCGACTCCGTGGGATTTTACGACGAACTCACCGCGTGGGAGAATTTGCGCTACACCGCAGCGCTGAACGGACTCCCATCTGCAGAAGCCGGCCGCCGGATCCAAGAAGTGCTGGAGCGCATGGGGCTTACGGAGGTGGCGCACCGCAAGGTGGGGACCTTCTCGCGGGGGATGAAGCAGCGGCTCGGGTTGGCCGACGTGCTGTTGAAGCGGCCTCAGGTGGCCATCCTGGACGAGCCCACCTTGGGGCTCGACCCGGAGGCTGCTCTGGAGTTTTTGGGCCTGATCCGGAGCCTCAAGCGCGACGGCCTGACCGTGCTGCTGGCCTCCCACCTGTTGCACCAAGTGCAGAGCGTGTGCGACCGGGTAGGTTTGTTCCACCAGGGCCGGATGGTCCTGGAAGGGACCGTGGATGAGTTGCGGGAGCGGGTGCTGGGAGGTGCGTACCGGATCCACGTGGAAGCGCGCGGCCCCGCGGTGGAGCGCGCCCTGGCGGAGGTACCAGGGGTGGCGCGGGTGGCGCGCGTCGACGGGGACACCTACCGGGTGGAGGCCCGGGTTGATTGCCGGGCGGAGATCGCGCGCCGGGTGGTGGCTTTGGGCGACCTAGTGGGCTTGGCGCTGGAGCGCCCTGGCCTCGATGAAGTGTACGCCAGGTACTTCCAGGAGCTGGGAGCTCAAGGAGGTGCGGCGTGAGCACTGAGGCGGCAGAGGTCAAAGCACAGCCCGCTGCCCAGCGGGAGGGATCGCCGTGGACCGGCCTGTGGGCCGTGGTCTACAAGGAGCTGGCGGACCACCTGACCGGCGTGCGGATGCAGATCCTGGAGACCCTCATGCTGCTCACGGCGGTGGGCACGGTGTACGCGGCCAGCCAGAGCATCCGCCAGAGCATCGGGGAGGATCCCTTCCTGTTCCTGCGGCTGTTCACCACGGCCCGCGAGCCTCTGCCGTCCTTCGTGGGTTTTCTCGGATTTTTGATCCCGCTTACGGCGATCGCACTGGGGTTCGATGCGATCAACGGGGAGTACAACCGGAGGACGCTGAGCCGGGTGCTGAGCCAGCCCATCTATCGGGACGCGCTTATCCTGGGCAAGTTCCTGGCGGGCCTGGCGACCCTGGCCCTGACCCTGGTGGCTCTGTGGGTGGTGGTGACGGGCATGGGGCTGTTCGTGCTGGGTCTCCCGCCCGGCGGCGAGGAGGTGGCGCGGGGGTTGCTGTTCCTGGCGGCGACCCTGGCCTACGCAGGGATCTGGATGGGCCTTGCCATGTTGTTCTCCGCCGTCTTTCGGCAGCCGGCTACCTCCGCCATGACCGCCATCGCGGTGTGGCTGCTGTTCGCAGTGTTCTGGGACATGCTGGCCGCGTTGGTCTCCCAGGCGATCCGGCCCACTCAGTACGGAGGCCTGGAGGAGGAGCTGGCGCAGGCGCGCCTGCAGCTGCTGCTGGGTCGTTTTTCGCCCAACACGCTGTACGCGGAGACGGTGATCGCCCTCTTGAACCCCGCGGTCCGCTCCCTGGGACCCGTGCTCATCACCCAGCTGGAGGGCGCCGTGCTGGGAACCCCCCTGCCCCTGGGCCAGAGCCTGTTGATCGCCTGGCCGCAGTTCACGGCACTGGTGGCGGTGGTGATCCTGCTGTTCGCGGCCACCTACGTCCTGTTCCAGCGGCAGGAGGTGCGGGCCTGACCGCAGCGGTCTAGCCTGCGATTCCGTGAATTGAACGTGCCGCTCGGGTGGATTTTTCATGCGGGAGTGTCTCAGCTGGCTGATGAACTCTGCTTGGGGGTGATCAGCGGCGCGCCGGTCAGTGCCTCTGCCCGGTGGAGTTGGGATCGGACGGTGGTGGTACCCGTGGGATGGGCGGATCTACAAGCTCCCGATCGCCCCCTCACCATCTGCCGAGGGTTGCCCGGGCCCCGGTAGAGGAGCTGCTGCGGATGATGGTCGGCGAGCAGTGGAGCCCCGATGAAATCTACAAGTTTGACCAGCAAAGCCGATGGACAAACCCGGGGCAGTGTACATTCTAGAAAAATGCGGTGAAGGCGGGATGCGGTTGAACGGATTGGGGAGAATTTGCGTGTTGTGTATGATCTGTCTGTCGCGTTGACGGGCGGAACTGGAGGTTCCGTCAAGAGGTGTGTAAATGCTCACGGGGCGGCCTCCTCCCCGGTAACCTCTTGACCCTCCCTTGCTGGGGCTCTGGGGTTTGGGTAGCTTGGTGGGGCTGTTCTTGTGGGGGCTCGAAACCTACTACGTGTTCACAGACCCCGAAGGGCTCCGGTTAGGCGACCGCTGGGCGGACACCCGGTTCGTGAACGTCCGGGGTTAGACCGGGTAGGGCCTGGCGGGGCCTATGGGCCGGCCGCGACGGAGTTGCATCGGTTGCGCTAACAGCCCGCACGCACCGCGGAGGGCACGTCTTCCATCCACTCGGTCTCGTACGTCGCGGTGTGGGGAACCACGCAAAGGAACTCCGCGGGCTCCGGACCGGGGTTCTCGTACCGGTGGGGCACACCGGCCGGGATGTACACCACCGCACCCGCGGTCACTTCCCGCACCTCCTCGCCCAGCTGAAGGCGGATCCGGCCGGAGAGGACGTACTGTTCGTGTTCCACCGCCGGGTGCCGGTGGCAGGGGATGACCCCGCCCGGCTCCAGGGTGAACTTACGGAGCACGAAGTTCTCTGCCCCCTCCAGCGGACCCACCAGCACCTGCACCCGCGCGCCCTGCGAATGATCTACAGGTCGCTCTGCCACTTCCTCCACCCTCCGGATTAAGCCGTGCACGGCACCCCCCTATCCTGCGCTCACGGGAACTCGAAGGCGACCTTGAACGCGTTGGCCTGCGCCTTGCCGAGCGCGGTGCGGAAGGCGTCGCGGTAGCGTGTAAGTGGAAACCGGTGGGTGACCAGGGCTCCCAGATCGAGCCGGCCCCGGGCCATCCAGTCCAGCACCAGCTCCAGCGTCCGCACCGTTCGCCCCTCCCACCGCTCCACGGCGTAGGTGTAGCTCCCGACCACCCGGAGCTCCTTGAGCCACACAGGCGTCCAGTCCACACCTTTCGGAAAGGAAGCCAACCCGAGCACCACCACGGTTCCCCCCGGCGCGGTGAGCCGGAAGGCGTCGTCGAGGCTGCGGCCCGAGCCCACACAATCCACCACCCACTCCGCCCCACCCGCCACGACCCGCTTTCCGAGCATCGGCCGCAGCAGCCGGGCCCGCAGCAGCTCCGCCAGCTCGTCGTAGTGCCCGTCTCGACCCCGCAGCAGCACCACGTGATCTGCGCCGAGGCGCCGCGCCATGTGGGCCTGGTGTGGGTACTTGACCAGTGCCAGCACGCGCGTTCCGGGCCTCAGCGCGCGCACACAGGCCACCACTGCTTGTCCGATGGCACCTCCGCCCACGACCAGGACGGTGGCTCCGTCGTGGGGAGGGTGCCGGAGGAGCGGGTGCAGAGCACAGGCCGCGGGCTCGCTCAACAGGGCGTTCTCGTCCGACACCCCTTCCGGTACGGGCAGGACCTGCGACCGGTGTGCCACGAACGTCTCCCCCCAACTCCCGCCCGTGTCCCGGCAGGCGCCCACCATGAGCCCCGGGCTGAGGTGGCCGTCCGTGGTCCGTACGCACAGGTGGTAGTCGCCCCGGGCGCACGCGGCGCACGGCTCTGCCAGGCCACGGACGCGGCAGGGGAGGACGGGCTCCACCACCACCCGCCCTCCCGGCTGCAGGTCGCGGGCATCCGGTCCTGCCTCCACCACCACCCCCACGTTCTCGTGCCCGGGCACGAACGGAAAGGAGGCAAAGGCAGACGCAGCGGGGCTGGTCTGCAGGGTCAACAGGTGCAGGTCGCTCCCGCATATGCCTCCAAGACGGACCCGGACGCGGACCCAGTCCGGCCCGGGAAGAGGTGGATCGGGCACCTGACAGAGGGCGATGGGTGCCAGAGGACTCCAGTAGGCGGCGGGCCACAGCTGGCCGGCCGCCCGCGTCAGAAGGTAGCGCGGGATGCTGGGGTGGAACATGAGCGCCTGCATCCTGTCGGCTCATTCCATCGGGACCTGGCGGATGAAGCTCCGCTCCAGCCGGTCCAGGATGTCGCCCAGGTGGGGGCCCGTGATGGTGAGCCCGTGGTTCTTGAGCCCCACCACCGCGCGTCCCGGATCCGGAGCCTGCCGGACCAGATCCGCCACCGCCTGCGCCAGCTGCAACGTGCCGCAGGGGTAGTTCACCAGCGTGGACTGGACGCCCTCCATCCACGCGTGGACGTGCACGATGGCGCCCACCTGCGGGTGCTCGGTGTAGATCATCCAGTGCTCGATGGCGTCCACCGAGACGCGCCGCGGCTGCACGTGCGGGGGCACGCTCAGGACCATGGCGGCCCGCTCGGGGTCGAATCTCTTGACCAGCAGCATGTCGCGGCCCACGACCCGCATGTTCGCCTTGTTGACGCCACTGGCGCTCATCCAGAACCGCTCCGAGTCCTTGCGCACGCTCAGATTGCCGTAGCTGAGCCCGCCGATGCCGTACAGGAGCTCAATGTGTCGTAGGTCCCGTGGGGAGAGAAGTTGATCGATGGGGAACGGCGCGGGCAGCAGCCCCAGCCGGTCCAGCCGGGCTCCGGCCTCCGCAAGCTGACGGGTGAGGTCGTCCCCCTCCCAAAGCTCCGGCGGCAAATCAGCCTCGAACACGTTGTCGATCACAAGCTGCGAGCACGCCAGCGGCTGGAGCCGCTCGTAGACCCGCTCGAAGTACCCGGGTTCTTCGGGGGAGCCCGGGACCCCGTAGTACCCCTGCTCCAGCGTCACGAAGTACGTGCGCAGGCCCTCCGGGGACCGAACCAGGTAGATGCAAAGGTTCGCCAGGGACCGGACGAGCAGTGGGTACGCGGCCCGCAGCACGTCCGGCGGCTTCTCCACCGCCAGCGCCACCGCCACCACAAAGGTGGCCTTCGCCCGGCGCCGGTAGGCGCGAGGCCGGGCGGGGTTCACGAAGTTGAAGACCAGCCGGAGGGAGCCGTCCGCTTCCTCCAGGAACCGGTGGCCGTGACGCTCGAAGACCTCACGCACGCCCCGGGCGAAGGTCTCCAGCGCCGGATCGTAGCGGTCTCCGGAAAACCCAAACTGCAGGGGCGTGCGCTCGGCCTCTTCGCGCATCCCGCGCAGCCGCTCTCGTACAGCGGAAAGCTCCATGATCCCGACTTCTCTTCCTCCCTTTCCTTTTCCTTAGGAGTTCGCGTCCGGACCCCGAATCCCTACCGAGTCGCGCGCGGCGTGCCCGAGGAACCGAACGGCCGCCGCGAGCACCACCAGTGCGGCCAACTGGCCGAGGGTGAGGGGCCCGAGCACGCGGTGTTCGGACCGCAGTGCGTCCAGTGCAAGCCGCACCACGGACATACCCGCCAAGGTCTTCCAGAACGCCTCGCCCGGAAAGCGGCGGCGCGATAGCCAGCCCTGCGCCAGAACGAACAGGACCAGGGAAGTGCCGATCTCGTACAGCTGAAGCGGGTGGCGAGGCGCGTCCGGCGCCGTGGGGAACACCACGCCCCACGGGAGCGCTGTTGGGTCGCCGTACAGCTCGCCGTTCATGAAGTTGCCCCAGCGGATCAGGGCGTTGGCCAGGGGAATCCAGCTGGCGCAGGCGTCGGTGAACGACCACATGGAGATCCGCTCCCGGCGGCCCAGCCACGCGGCGTACAGGAGCCCCGCGGCGATGGCCCCGTGGGACGCGAGCCCCCCGTGGTCGATCCGCAGAATCTCCCACGGCTCCGCTAGGTACGGAGCCGGGTGGGAGAGAACGTAACCCAGGCGTGCCCCGACCAAC
>JBEQAH010000063.1:0-9022 GCA_041640435.1 bacterium
CGGTTGAGCGGAGGGCCGGGATCCAGCTGTCGCTCGACGCCGTCCAGGCCCGCAGTCAGCATGGCCGCGAACGCCAGGTAGGGATTGCACGAGGGGTCCGGCATCCGCAGCTCCACACGGGTGGCCTGGCCCCGGGCCGCGGGGATCCGAACGAGGGGCGAGCGGTTCCGCTCCGCCCAAGCGATGTACACGGGGGCCTCGTAGCCCGGCACCAGGCGCTTGTACGAGTTCACGAGAGGGTTTGTAACCAGCGCCATCCCCCGGGCGTGCTCCAACAACCCCGCGATGTAGTGCAGGCAGGTGGCGCTCAGGCCGTACGGGCCCGCGGGGTCGTCGAAGGCGTTCCGGCCGTCGCGGAACAGGGACTGGTGGGTGTGCATGCCCGACCCGTTGATGCCCGCTAACGGCTTCGGCATGAAGGTGGCGTGCAGCCCGTGGTGTCGGGCGATGGTTCGCACCACGAAGCGGAAAGTGACCACGTTGTCCGCGGTCCGCAGGACCTCCGCGTACTTGAAGTCGATCTCGTGCTGGCCATGCGCCACCTCGTGGTGGCCCGCCTCCACCTCGAACCCCATGGCGCTCAAAGCGGTGATCATGTCCGCCCGGGCCTCCTCCCCGCGGTCGATGGGCGCCAAGTCGAAGTAGCCCGCCCGATCGTGGGTGGCGAGCACCGGCTGGCCGTCCGGATCCGTGGGGAACAGGAAGAACTCGCACTCCGGACCCGCCATCATGGAGTACCCGTGCCGGGCAGCACGCTCCACTGCCCGCTTGAGGATGTGGCGTGGGTCCCCGGGGAAGGGCTCGCCATCCGCGGTGTACACGTCGCAGATGAGCCGCGCGGTGATCGCTTGGGCATCCTTCCACGGGAAGAGGGCAAACGTGGTGGGGTCCGGCACCAAGTACATGTCCGACTCTTCGATCCGCACGAAGCCCTCGATGGACGACCCGTCGAACATGATCTCGCCATCCAGGGCCTTCTCGAGCATGTCCACGGGGATCTCCACGTTCTTCAGAGTCCCGAAGATGTCCGTGAACTGCAGGCGCACGAAGCGCACGCCGAGCGCCTCCGCCTTCTCCAGCACCGTACGTTTGTCCATGGGGCCTCCTCGCCTTCGGGGCAACTCGGCACGTACTCTACCACGGGCTCGGGCCCCTCACAACGCGGCTCCGCCCGACGGGCGCGCCAGGTCCGCCACGAGCCGGACCAGGGCGGAGTGGTCGCGCTCCCCCTCGCCGCGGGCCACCAGGGCGCCCAACAGCTCGTGGGCCAGGGCCGTGGCCACCAGCGTCACCCCCGCTTCCCGGCCGGTCTCCAGGGCGATGCGCAGGTCCTTGTGGTGCAGCCGCGCCCGGAAGCCGGGCTCGTGGTTCCCCTCCAGCATCCGTTGGCCGTGGACCTCCAGGACCCGACTGGCCGCGAACCCGCCCAGGAGAGCTTGGCGGACCCTCCCGGGCTCCACGCCGCTGCGCTGTGCGAGCACCAGAGCCTCGGAGACCGCCAGGATCCCTAACCCCACCACCAGCTGGTTGCAGGCCTTGCACACCTGGCCCGCCCCGATGGGACCTACGTGCACGATGTTCTTACCCAGGACGCTCAGCAGGGGCCGCACCCGCTCCAGCGTCTGCGCATCCCCGCCCACCATGATGGACAGGGTCCCTTCCTGCGCGCCCTGCTGCCCCCCGCTGACAGGCGCGTCCAACATCTCGACGCCCCGCTCCCGCAGCCGCGCGGCCATGGCGCGGGTCGCCACCGGGGAGATGGTGCTCATGTCCACCAGCACCGCACCCGGCCGGAACCCCTCCACGAGGCCCTCGGGGCCGAAGATGACCCGTTCCACGTCCGGGGTGTCCGGCAGCATGGTGATCACCACGTCGGAGTGCTCTGCCACACCCTGGGGAGACCTTCCGTCCACCGCGCCCTCGGCCACCAGTTCGTCGACCGCGAGCCGGCTCCGGTTGTGCACCACAAGAGGGTAGCCGGCCCGCAGCAGGTTGCGGGCCATGGGCTTGCCCATGATGCCGAGCCCCACGAATCCTACGCGCACCCGCGACCCTCCCCTCTCAGTCCCTCGCGAACCCCATCCGCTCGATCCACGAAAGCCCCTCCTCGGTCCCCGCCAGGGGTCGATACTCCAGACCCACGAACCCCCTGTAGCCCATGCGGTCCAGCTCGCGCAAGACGTACGGGTAGTGGATCTCCCCCGTCCCCGGCTCGTGTCGATCCGGCGCGTCCGCGATCTGCACGTGTCCCGTCCGGCCAGCCAGCCGCCGAAGGGTGTGGACCAGGTTCCCCTCCGCACGCTGCATGTGGTACACATCGCACTGCACCCGCACGTTCGGCTCGCCCACGGCCTCCAGGAGCCGCTCCGCCTGCCCGGTGGTGTTGAGGAGGAACCCCGGGACGTCGTAGGGGTTCACGGGTTCGACGAGGAGGGTGAGGTCCGCGGCCGCCAGGACCCGGGCGGCAAATCGGAGGTTGTCCACCAGGCACGCCCACTGCTCGTCCTCCGGGACATCCTCCCTGCGGCGGCCTGCGAGCGCGTTCAGGCGAGCGCAGCCCCATTGACGGGCCCGCTCCACAGCCTCCCGGACCCCCGCTTGGAACTCCAGGCGTCGCGCGGGGTCTGCGGCGATCCCGCGTTCTCCCCCGGCCCAGTCCCCCGCCGGCAGGTTGAAGAGCACCAACTCCAATCGCGCCTCCCGCAGGGCGCGGGCGATCTCGTCGGCGTCTGCGTCTGCGAGCTGGAACTCCACCCGTGAAAAGCCACAGCGCGCCGCGGCCTCAAACCGATCCAAACAGGGTCGGTCGGAGAACAGCATGCTCAGGTTGGGGCTGAACTTCGGCACGGCGACCCTCCTCCCGGGGACCGCAGCAGTTCCCGCACCCGGGCCACCAGCTGGCCCACGGTCACCGGCTTGGCCAGCACGTGGCGCAGACCCAGGCGCGGCACCCGCGCCCGGTCCACGGCCCCTGCCACCGCCACCACCGGCACGCCGCTAAGCCCGAGCTCCTCCACGTCCTCGTCGGACAGGTCGCCCAGGTCCACCAGCGCCACCCGGGGCCGTGCTGAGGTCCGCAGGAGCTCGCGGGCCGGCTCCAGGCCGGGCAGCGCGACCACCTGGTAGCCGTCCTCCTCCAGCTGTGCCAGCAGAAACGCTCGCAGCCGTGTGTCGGAGATCACGAGCAGCACATCCACCGACACCGCCCTCCTCCCTTCGCCGGCGCGCCCGGGCATCCCTGCGGGAAGGAGTCCCAGGCTCAGGAGGGAATTTTCTCACCTGCCGCGGCTCAGGAGGTGTCCATGAAGTACCGACGGCTGGGACGTTGTGGGCTCGAAGTGTCCGTGGTGGGGATCGGCTGCAACAACTTTGGCCGCACCCTCGACGCGGAGGGGACCGCGCGGGTGGTCCACGCGGCCCTCGACTGCGGGATCACCTTCTTCGACACCGCGGACAGCTACGGCGGGGGACGATCGGAAGAGTATCTGGGCCGGGCCCTTCGCGGCCGCCGGCACGAAGCGGTGATCGCCACCAAGGTAGGCTGGGAACTGGGGCCCGGGCCCAACCAGCGGGGTGCCTCCCGGGCGCGGATCCTCTCCGGGATCGAGACGAGCCTCCGCAAGCTCGGGACGGACTTCGTGGACCTCTACCAGGTCCACCGGTGGGACCCCAACACCCCGCTGGAGGAGACCCTGGAAGCGCTCGCCGACGTGGTGCGGCATGGCAAGGCGCGATACGTCGGCTGCTCCAACTTTGCTCCCTGGCAGCTCGTGTGGTCCCTGTGGCTTGCGGACCGCCGCAGCTGGCCGGCGTTCGTCACGGTGCAGCCCGAGTACAGCCTGCTGAACCGCGCCGCCGAGCGAGAGCTGTTGCCCGCCTGCCAGGCCTTCGGGATTGGAGTGATCCCGTACTTCCCGCTGGCCGGGGGCTTGCTGACGGGCAAGTACCGGGAGCAGGAGCCTCCGCCTGCCGGTACCAGGTTCGCGCAGCTGCCGCACATGCACGCGCGGTTCGCCACGCCCCGGAACTTTGAGGTGGTGCGACGGCTGGAAAGCTGGGTCCGGGAGCGGGGGCGCAGCCTGTCGGAGCTGGCCATCGCCTGGCTGCTGGCCCGTCCCATGGTCTGCACGGTGATCGCGGGCGCCACCTCGCCGGAACAGGTACACGCCAACGCCAAAGCGGCGGAGTGGGAGCTCACCCCGGAGGAGGTGGAGGAGGTGGCGCGGCTCGCTCCCCTGGACGACTAGCAGCCCCGAGGTACGCGCGCTGGACCTCGGGGTGGCGGAGGATCTCCTCCCCCCGACCTTCGAACCGCACCCGACCCTGCTCCAAGACGTAGGCCCGGTCCGCGTTCCGCAGAGCGGTGCGGGCGTTTTGCTCCACGACGAAGAAGGCGATGCCCTGCGCCCGCAGCTCGTGGACCATCCGATACACCTGGTCCACCGCCGAGGGGGCCAGGCCCAGCGTGGGCTCGTCCAGCAGCACGAGTCTGGGGGAGAGAAGAAGGACTCGGGCCAGCTCCAGCATGCGGCGTTCCCCGCCGCTCAGCACCCGCGCCGGGTGCCGCCGCCGCTCCCGCAGCAACGGGAACCGCGCCAGCACCCGCTCCACGTCCTCCCGGACCCGCCGGTCGCGCCGGACGTACGCGCCCAGCAGGAGGTTATCGTACACGCTGAGGTTGGGCAGGACGCTGTACCCTTGCATCACGTAGCACACGCCCCGCCGCAGCACCTGCGGGGGTTCAAGCCCCTCGATGGACTCTCCGGCCAGCACCACCTGCCCACGGGTCGGCCGGAGGAAGCCGAAGATGGTGCGCAGCAGCGTGGACTTCCCCGCGCCGTTCGGCCCGATCATCACCACGACCTCCGCGGGCTGCACGCACACCTCCACACCCCGCAGCACGTCGCGGCGGCCATACCCCGCGTGGAGCTCCCGCACCTCCAAGAGCACGGTCATCGGCCGTAGTAGAGCTCTAGCACCCGAGCATCTCGCTGCACGTCCTCCGGACGCCCCACGGTCACCACCCGGCCCTCAGCCATGAACGCGACCCGGTGGCAACTCCGCATGACGAACTCCATGTTGTGCTCGATCACCACGAAGGTGAGCCCGGACGTGTTCAGCGCTCGCAGGTGTCTTTCGATCTCCCCCACCAACACGGGGTTAACGCCCGCGGCGGGCTCATCCAGCAGCACCACCTCCGGCTCCCGCAGCACCGCCATGGCCAGGGACAGGAGCTTCTGCTGGCCGTAGGACAACTCCCCGGCAGGGGACTCCCTCAGCTCCCACAGGCCGAAGGACCGCAGCAGCGCTGCAGCCCGATCCTGCACCGCGGGAGGAGCTTCCCTGGTGGTGGCCTCCCAGAGGGACTCGCCCCTGTGCTCGGCCCCGCACAGGGCGTTGTCCCACACCGAGAGCTCCGGGAAGACCCTGGTGGCCTGGAACGTCCGCGCGAGGCCAGCCCAGGCCACCCGGTGGGGTGGCAGCCCCAGCAGGGACCGACCCCACAGTCGCGCCGACCCTCCGTCGGGAAGCACGAACCCCGTCAGGCAGTCGAAGAGGGTGGACTTCCCGGCCCCGTTGGGCCCCACGAGCCCAAGGATCTCACCCCGCCGCACCGACAGATCCACCCCCTGCACCGCGCGGACGCCGCCAAAGGATTTTCGCACGCCCTGGATGTCAAGCACCACCTCGTTCCCAGGCACGGTGGGGAGAAGCCCGGGCTCATCCGCACCCGCTCCGGCCACGGCGAAGGGAGCGGGTCGTCCCGATCTTGCCAGCAGCCCTACCAGTCCCTTCGGCTGGTACAGGGACAGCAGCACCACCACCAACCCGAACAGGATGAAGTCCGCCCCCGAACCCGCCCCGCCCAGCCACGCGCGCGTGTACTCGTTCAGTAGCACCACAAAGGGCGCCCCCAACACCGGGCCCCATACCGTGCCCCGCCCGCCGATGAGGGCGATCACCACCACCAGCAGGGAGATCCGACTCGCCATGACGTTGTAGGGGTCGATGTACAGCACGTACAGGGCGTACAACCCTCCGCAGACCGCGGTGAGCGCGGCGCTCAGAGCCATGGCGTACAGCTTGTACCGGCGGGTGGGGATCCCCAGCATCTCCGCGGCCTCCTCGTCCTGCTCCACCGCCCGCAGGTAGCGCCCGGCCCGGTTCCGGTCGACCACCCAGACCACCCCGGTGGCCAGCACGAACGCCGTGAGGGCAGTCCAGTAGTACGGCGCCTTGGCGTCCCACATGAGGAACTCGAACCGATTGCGGTACTCTAAGGGGAGGTACAGGCCTGTAGCCGCGCCCACCACCTCCCAATTCAGGAAAGAGATGCGCACGATCTCCGCGAGAGCCAGGGTGGCTAGGGCGAAGAAGTGGCGCCGCAGCCGGAAGGTGGGGTACCCCACCAGTAAGGACGCGCACGTCGCCAGCGCCGCGCCCACCCACAGGCCTGCCCACGGCGAAAGGCCGTGGTGGGCCAGAAGCCACGCGGTGGCGTAGGCTCCGATCCCGAAGAAGGCCGCGTGGCCGAAGGAGATCTGGCCCGCATACCCGCCGAGCAGGTTCCAAGCCTGCGCGGCGGCCCCGAACAGGAACACGTGAATCATGGCATTCAGGAAGAAGCTGTCCTGCACCCACACAGGGACGGACGCCAACCCGGCGGCAAGCAACCCTCCCGCGACCCGCTTCATCGGCCCGGCTCTCCCAGAAGCCCCTGCGGCCGCAAGAGGAGCATGAGGACAAAGGCCGCGAACACGAACAATAGCTTCAGGGTGGGCGACAGCAGCGTGCCCAGCAGGTTCTCCAGCAACCCGATGCACAGCCCGCCCACCAGCGCGCCGTCCACGCGGCCGAAGCCACCCAGGACGACGCTCGCGAACGCCACCAGCAGGAAGGCGTCCCCGATGGTCGGCGACACCTGGTAGAAGGGGATGAGGAGGGCCCCGGCCAGGGCCACGCTGCCGATCCCGATGCCCCAACTGAGGGCGTACATGCGGTCCACCGGGATGCCTAGGGACAGCGCCACCTCCCGGTTCTGAGCCGCCGCCTGCAGGGCCTTTCCGGTCTTCGTGAAACGCAGGAAGGCCGCCAACCCCACGAACGCTCCCAAAGACGCCGCCCCGGCCAGAATCTTAGAACTCGCCACCGGTACGCCCAGCAGACTCACCGTGCCCTCCCCGAGCCGCCAGACCCCGTACACGTTGGGCCCGAAGGCTGCGAAGGCCGTGTACCTGAGCACGAACAACAAGCCGAAGGTGGCGAAGATCTGTGTGGCTACCGGCGCTCGCACGATGCGCCGGACCAGCAACTGATAGGTCAGCCAGCCGAAGCCGAAGAACAACGGCACCACCACGGGCACCGCCGCGAAGGGGTCCACTCTCGCCAGGGCCCACAGCCAGTAGGTGGCGTACATGGCCAGCATCAGGTACTCAGCGTGGGCGAGGTTGACCACATCCATCACGCCCCAGATGAGGGACAAGCCCAGGGAGACCAGGGCGTACACCAGCCCCAGCACCGCTCCGCTCACCGCGGCGTGCCACACCAGCTCCATGGTCCTAGAGCAGTCCGACCCTTGCTAGCGACGATCCCAGGGAGGAGCCGGCCACACGAGCTCTGCCTCGGCCACGTCGAAGGGCCACACCACCTTGTACTCCCCGTCCAGGATCTGCACCATCATACCGCCCACCAGCCGATTCTGGCCCTTACTGTCAAACTCCACGCCTCGCCACGGTAGGATCACTTGGTCAGCACTTAGCCGCGTCTCGGCCAGCGCCCGCCGGATGGTCTCGCCGTCCAGGCGGCCAGCCCGGTTGATGGCGTCCGCCAGGATCAGCAAACCCATGACTTCCCGCGCGGTGTCCTGGTCAAGGTCGTAGCCGGTCCTCCGGCGAAACAGCTCATTCACCGCCCCAGCGAGACGGTTCCTCTTCGCATAGCCAGGGGCCCACGCGGCGCGCGTTACGAAGTAGTTTCCATCCCGCCCCACTGCGCTCAGGTAATCCGGAACGTTGTTGAACCCGACGTGACCGATGAACCCATCCGGGAACCAACGCAGCTCCTTCAGCGTGCGTGTGATCAGGATCGCATCGACTAGGTAGTTAGCGCCGATCACCACGTCCGGCCCGGCCGCGCGGATTCGCAACAGCTCCGCCGTCAGACTTGCAGGCGGCGATGTGTAGAACTCGCGTGCCACCACGTTGTAGCCTCGTCTCTGGGCAATCCCCATCGTCCAGCCAGCAATGGTGGCGCCAAATTCCGTGTCCTCCGCCAGTACCGCAACCTTCCGCATCTCCCGACGCCGCAACTTGCCTACTTCATCCATGAAGCTAAAGATGAGCTCTGTAAACATCCCGTCGTGCGGACCGGTCCGGAACAGCCACCGGTAGCCACGCTCCGTAAGCCGCGGCGATGATGCCTCAGGGACGAGCAGAGGCACGCCATGTCGCTCTGCTGCCAACGCCACTGTGGCGGTCACCGCACTCTGCCAGCTCCCCACAAGGGCCGTGACCCTCTCGCGCTCAATCAGTCGCTCGGCTTCCGCGCGCCCAGTGGCGGGGTCACCCCGAGTGTCTGCCCACACCAACTCAATCCGCGCGCCCCCGAGCCGAGGCAGACCCCGTTCCGATGCTAGGGGCAGCGGGCGAAGATCCCGATACTCGCGGTTCACAATTTCCGCGGCCAGCTCCACTGCGTGGCGCGCCGAAGCGCCGATTCGTGCCAGGGCTCCGGTCAAAGGGTACAGCGCCCCGACGCGGACTGTCGGCCCCGGCTGGGCAAGAACCGCAGCCGATGGAAGCCAATGTGCCGTGCCAAACACGAATGCCAAAGCCAGGACGACTCTCCCCAAGACTGCTCCCCGACGAATCGCGCTCACCGTCTTTCACCTCCCAAAGCGGCCGCACGGTGCCGCAGATTCCGCCTAGCGACGATCCCAGGGAGGAGCCGGCCACACGAGCTCTGCCTCGGCCACGTCGAAGGGCCACACCACCTTGTACTCCCCGTCCAGGATCTGCACCAT
>JBEQAH010000064.1:0-8995 GCA_041640435.1 bacterium
AAGGAGGTGCGCTCCGTGCCCGCGACCTTCAGCACCGCACCGTCCGGCGCGAGAGAGCCCCGCAGCACCACCAGCCCTCCGTGGGGCTTTATGGGATCCCGGGCGGACCACACCACGCGCTGGCCCGCCGTCTCCTGGGCCCCGGCCACCTCCTCCGCCAGCGTCCTCCCGGTGATGGTCCGCTGGTCTCCGTCTAGGAGTCCGGCTTCCAGCATCCTGCGGAACACCAGAGGTGTCCCACCGGCCTCGTACAGCTCCCAGGCGGTGTACGTCCCCCAGGGCCTGAGGTCGGCGATCACCGGGGTTTGCCGCGAAATCCGATCGAAGTCGTCCAGCGTGAGCTCCACCCCCGCTTCGTACGCCAGCGCCAGCAGGTGCAGCACCGCGTTCGTGGAGCCGCCCGTGGCAGCCACCGTGGCCACCGCGTTGAGGAACGACTGACGGGTCAAGAAGTCCTTCGCGGTCCGGCCCGCCCGGATGGCGTCCGCGAGCACAGCACCCGCCCGCCGGGTCGCTTGGCGCTTCTCGGGCGCCGTGGCCGGGATGCCGTTGTAGCCCACGGGCGAAAGGCCGAGCGCCTCCAGGACGAGAGCCATGGTGTTCGCGGTGTACTGCCCGCCGCACGCCCCCGGTCCGGGAACCGCGTGGCGCTCCACGGCCTCGAACTCCTCGCGGGTCATCTGGCCCGCGCTGTAGCGCCCCACGGCCTCGAAGGGATCCACGATGGTCAGCTTGCGGCCATCCAGAACCCCAGGGGCCACGGTCCCACCGTACAGGACGATCCCGGGAACTCCGCTGCGCACGACCCCCATGGCACCGCCCGGGATGGTCTTGTCGCACCCCACGAGCACCGCCATCCCGTCGTAGAGGTACCCCTGGGCGACCACCTCCACCGCGTCTGCGATCACCTCGCGGCTCACCAAGCTGGCCCGCATCCCCTCCGTGCCCATGGCCATGGCGTCGTTCACCGAGGGGGCCCCGAACTCAAAGCCCAGCACCCCGGCCTCCCGAAGCCCTGCCCGGAGCTCCTGCGCCAGCTCCCGCAGGTGGATGTTGCACGGCATACCGTCCGTCCAGGTGTTGACGACCCCCACGAAGGGGAGCTGGAAGTCGTCGTCCCGCACCCCGACGGCCCTCAGCATCGCCCGGGCGGGGGACCGGGGCACTCCGGACTTCAACGCGTCGCTGCGCATGGCCTCGCCTCCTTACTCCTTGAGCGCTCCCGTAAGCGCTGCCACGTAGTGTTCCACGAACAGCGAGTATACCAGGGCCACGGGGACCGAACCCAGTAAAGCGCCGGCCATCAAAGGCCCCCACTGGAACACGTCCCCGGTGACGAGCTCCGTGGCGAGTCCGACCGGGACCGTCTTGTGGTCCGTGGAGGACAGGAAGACCAGAGCGTACAGGTACTCGTTCCACGAGAGCGTAAAGGCGAAGATCAGGCAGGACAGGATGCCCGGCAACGCCAGGGGAAACGTGATGTACCGCATGACTTGGAGCCGGCTGGCACCGTCCACGCGGGCGCAGTCCTCCAGCTCCGGCGGGAGCGTGCGGAAGTACCCCAGAAGCAGCCACACGGAGAAGGGCACCAGGAAGGTCGGGTACGTGAGCACCAGCGCCGCCGGTCGGTCCCACAGACCCAGGGCGGACACGATGCGGCTTAAGGGCACGAACAGGATCACCGGCGGCACCAGGTAGGTCAGGAAGATAGCGATCCCCAGCAGGCCGGAGCCACGGAACCGGAGGCGGCCGATGGCGTACGCCGCGAGCAGGGCTGTGGCCAGGGAGAGGGCGGTGGCTCCCAGGGAGATCACCAGGGTGTTCCGCATCCAAGGCAGGAAGTGGGTCTCCCACAGTAGCTTGCGCAGATGGTCGAGGGTGGGGGACCAGGTCCACAGAGGGTTCAGGGTGAGGTCGTACAGGTGGCGGTTCGGCTTGAGGGCTGTGACCAGCATCCAGTAGAAGGGGAACAGAAGGAATAGCAGGAACGCCCCCAGGGGCAGGTGGAAACCGATCAGCCGTGCCACCGCGCGCACCTCAGTCCTCCCGCCGCAGGGTGCGGTACGCTAACGCCACGCAGGCCACCAGCACCGGCAGCACGAACACCGCCACCGCAGCACCCTCCCCCAGGAAGCCTCCCTGGATGGCCCGTTGGTAGGCTAAGGTGCCGAACAGGTGGGTGGCATTCGCGGGACCTCCCTTGGTGACGATCCAGATCAGCTGGAAGTCGCCCACGGTCATGATGGTGCTAAACACCGTGACCACCACGGAGACCGGGAGCACGAGGGGCCAGGTGACGAAGCGGAATCGGGCCCAGGGGCCGGCGCCGTCCATCTGCGCGGCCTCATACAGTTCCCGGGGGACGGTCTGCAGACCCGCCAGGAGACCGATGGCGAAGAACGGGACACCCCGCCACACGTTGGCGGCGATGAGCGAGGCGCGGGCCAGGTTCGGGTCGCCCAGGTAGTTGATGGGGCCGGAGATCCAACCCAGACTCCGGAGGATCCACGTGAGAACGCTAAACTGACTGTCGTAGATCCAGTAGAAGATGAGGGCGGAAAGCGACGTGGGCACGATCCACGGCAACAGCATGGCCGCGCGCACCAGCCGCTTGCCCGCAAACTCCCGGTTCACCAACAAGGCCAGGGCGAATCCCAGGACGAACTTCAAGGCCACCGCCACTCCCGCGTAGAGCAGCGTGTTGAGCACGGCCAAGCGGAACACGCCGTCGCCCAAGAGGTAGCGGAAGTTCTCGAGCCCCACGAACCGGCCCGTTTCCGCGATCCGGCTGTCCGTGAGGCTCAGCCACAGCCCCAGGAGGAACGGGTACGCCAGGAAGACCAGCAGCAGGGCCACCGCGGGCGCCGCGAGGGCCCAGCCGAGGACCTCCCGGCTCTCCCCGAGCGCGCTGAGCCCCGCGACCCGTCTGCGGGCCGCGTGGGGAAGACCCGCCTCCACCGTCCCTCCCCCAGCGCTGGCTACCCCCGGTAGATGCGGCGCAGCCGATCCTCCGCGGCGCGGATGGCGTCCCGCACGCTGCGGCGCCCGGTGCACGCATCCGCGAACATATCCACCACGACGAACTCTGCCAGCGCCCGCGCGGCCTCAGGCCCGGGCCGCCCCGCATAGGAGTGCGGGAGCATGCGGGCCACCGCATCCCGGAAGGGCAGCGCCTTGGGGTCAGATCGCCACACCGCCAGGTTTGTGTACGCCCGCAGGGGGTGGGAGACGTAGCCGAGCATGCCGTTGATCCACCGGGCGTACTGGGTGTCCTCCATGATCCACCGGAGAAACTCCTTCGCCGCGTTGGGATACCGAGTGTAGCTAAAGATGTACGCCTGGCTGAAGAGGTGAAGCTCCGTGGGCCGTCCCACGGGCCCAATGGGGAAGACGGCGTGGTTCATGTCCTGGGCGATCTCCGGGAAGTCGTTCTTGGCGGCAAAGTAGATGCTGATCCCGTTGTTGGTCAGGGAGATCTCCCCGGCCAGGAACGCCCGGTTGTTGTGAGGGTCCAGCCAGCCCGCCACCCCGGGGATCATGGTCTCATAGAGGGCCCGGGCGTACTCCAGGGCGTTGGCCGTCTCGGGCGAGTTGATGGTCAGGGTCTTGTTGTCCGGCGCCAGCACGCGGCCCCCGAACGCCCACAGGCACCAGTGTACCCAGGTGTTCCCGTCGCCCACGGCCTTGCCCAGGGCGAAGCCCGTGGGACGACCCCTCGCCCGCAGGGCCCGGCACAGCCGCAGGAAGTCGTCCGTGGTCCTGGGGAATCGCGCCGGGTCCGGGTCAAACCCTGCTTCCCGCACCCAGGAGACACGGTAGTTGATGGCCACCCCCGGCGCCCCGATGGGGATCGCGATCCACGCGTTCCGCTGCGGGCTGTGGCCGTACTGGGAGCAAACGTCGAACCACCCACCATACTTCCGCCCCAGGTACTGCGCCAGATCCGTCACGGGGACCAGCTTGTCCGCCCACAGGTGGGGCTCGTCGAAGAAGCCGATGACGATGTCCGGGCCACTCCCGACGTTCGCCGCAGCCGCCGCCTTCGGCTGGACGTCCGTCCACGTCTCGTACTCCACCCGCACGGGCACGCCCGTGCGCTGGGTGAACCGGGCTACGTTCTGCTCGAAGATCGGCCGATCGGTGGTCACGAACTGCGACCACCGCAGAACCCGGAGGCTGGCCCCGCGCTCAGGGGGGAACGTCAGCTCTTGGGCCGAGGCCGTCCCCCTCGCACCTCCCAATCCCCACGCGGTCAGCGCGAGCGCGGAGGCAGCGCGAGCGCTGTCCTTCAGGAACCGTCGACGGGTCACCCGTACCCGGTCAGCCATCCCCCATCCCCCTTTGCTCCGGTTTGGTAGCCAAGGGGTTCTCTGCGAACGTCAGGAATCCCTGCGGTGGATGCGGTCCGCCACTGCCCGGCCCACCTCCTCGGTGCCCGCGCGACCCCCCAGGTCGGGTGTCCGCACCCCATCCCGCACCACTTCCCGCACCGCCCTCTCCACCGCCCCAGCTTCGTCCTCCAACCCGAACGAGTACCGGAGCATGAGGGCCGCGCTGAGGATGGTGCCCAAGGGGTTCGCCACCCCCCGGCCTGCGATGTCGGGCGCAGAGCCGTGGACGGGCTCGTACAGGAACGGAGGCCGGTCGCCCAGGCTGGCCGAGGGGAGGAGTCCGATGGATCCCACCACGGCCGCGGCTTCGTCGCTCAGGATGTCCCCGAAGGTGTTCTCGGTCAGGATCACGTCGAAGGAGGCGGGCTGACGCACCAACTGCATGGCGCAGGTATCCACCAGCATGTGTTCCAGTCGCACGTCGGGGAAGTCTGCGGCCACGCGGGTCACCACCTCCCGCCACAGCCGTGAGCTCTCCAGCACGTTGGCCTTGTCCACTGAGTGCACGAGCCGCCTGCGGCGCTGCGCAGCCCGGAACGCTACCCGGGCCACCCGCTCCACTTCTCCCACGGTGTAGCTGAGGGTGTCCACCGCCTGCTGGTGATCCCGTTGCTTGGGCTTGCCGAAGTACAGACCGCCTGTGAGCTCCCGGACGATCAAGAAATCCGCGCCCCGCACCACCTCCGGCCGAAGGGGTGAGGCGGACTCCAGCCCCTCCAGCAGGACCGCGGGCCTCAGGTTGGCGTACAGCCCGAGCTCGTAGCGAAGGGACAGCAGCCCCGCCTCCGGACGGACGGGGGCCTGGTCCCACCGCGGGCCGCCCACCGCCCCGAGCAGCACCGCGTCCGCTTCACGGGCAGCCTGCAGGCTGTGAGGAGGCAGCGGGCTTCCGAAAGCGTCCAGGGCCGTGCCGCCGATGGCCTCCGTGCGGTACGTGAAGTGATGGCCGTAGCGCGCGGCCACAGCGTCCAGCACGCGGACCGCCTCCGCCACCACCTCCGGGCCGACCCCGTCCCCCGGCAGGAGCAGGATCGTGGCGTCCACCGGGTGCTCAGTAGATCTCCTGGATGCAGGCGAGCGTCCAGAGGTCCGTGTCTTCCTTCGGGGCCTGCACCTGCAGCAGGGCTGCGATCTCTGCCTCGAGGTCCAACCGTTCGTCCATCACGTCCTCCTCAGTCCGCAGCCGCGGGGATGGAGGTGTACCGCGGGCGGCCCCGCGACCGCCACAGCGCGTAGCTCACGCTGTCCACCAGCGCAAGCCAACTCGCTTCCACCACGTTCTCAGAGACTCCCACGGTCTCCCAACGCTCTTGTCCATCCGTGGTCTGGATGAGCACCCGCACCCGGGCTGCGGTGGCCGCCTCCGCGTTCAGCACCCGCACCTTGTAGTCCACGAGCCGAATCCCGCGCAGCTCCGGGTAGAAGCGCTCCAGCGCCTTGCGCAGCGCCAGGTCCAGGGCGTGCACGGGGCCGTTCCCTTCCGCCGCGGTGTGCTCCTCCACCCCGTCGACCCGGACGCGGACCGTGGCCTCGGCCCAGGTGCGTTCGCCGTTGCGGTGGACCACCACGAGGAACGGCCCCGCCTGGAAGCCGTCGTCCCACTGGCCCAGGAGCCGGCGCGCCAGCAGCTCAAAGGAAGCGTCCGCGCCCTCAAACTGGTATCCGGTGTACTCCAGCCACTTGACCCGTTCGAGGATCTGCTGCGTGGCGGCGCTGGTGGGGTCCAAGGGGAGCCCGAGTTCCTCGGCCTTGCTGAGGATGTTGGACCGCCCGGAGAGGTCGGAGATGACGAAACGCCTGCGGTTTCCGACCCGCGCGGGGTCCACGTGCTCGTAGGTGGCCGGGTCCAGCCGCACCGCGGAGACGTGCACCCCACCCTTGTGCGCGAAGGCGTTGCGTCCCACGTAGGGCTGGTGGTCGTCCGGTGGCCGGTTGGCCAGCTCGGCCACGAACCGGCTGGTGTGGCGCAAGCGGCCGAGGGCATCCGGGGCCAGGCATTCGTAGCCCAGTTTGAGCACCAGGTTGGGGATGAGGACACACAGATCCGCGTTCCCGCATCGCTCCCCGTAGCCGTTGATGGTCCCCTGCACGTGGCGGCAGCCGGCCCGGACCGCCTCCAGGGCGTTGGCCACCGCACAGCCCGCGTCGTTGTGGGTATGGATCCCGAGTGGCACCGAGACCGTCTGTAGCACCCGCCGCACCACCGGCGCCACCTGGTGGGGCAAGGTACCGCCGTTGGTGTCGCACAGCACGATGCGGTCGGCGCCCGCCTCCTCCGCAGCCCTCAGGGTGGCGACGGCGTAATCGGGGTTGGCCCGAAAGCCGTCGAAGAAGTGCTCCGCGTCGTACACCACCCGCCGGCCCTGCGCCTTCAGGAAGCGCACGGAGTCCGCAATCATGCGCAGGTTCTCCTCCAGGGTGGTGCGGAGGGCCGCGCGGACGTGCAGGTCCCAGCTCTTCCCGAACACCGCCACCCACTCGGTGCGAGCGTCCAGCAGGCTGTTGAGGTTGGCATCCCCGTGGGCTTCCACGTCCGCCCGCCGCGTGCTTCCGAACGCCACCACCCGCGCGTGGCGCCACGGGTACTCCGCGGCCCGGCGGAAGAACTCCAGGTCCCGGGGGTTGCTGCCCGGCCAGCCTCCTTCCACGAAGTCCACGCCCAGGTCATCCAGGGCTCGCGCGCAGCGCAGCTTGTCCTCCACGGAGAACTCCACCTCGGCACCCTGGGTGCCGTCCCGTAGAGTGGTGTCGTACACCTCCACGCGCATCAGGAACTCTCCAGCCCCAGCCGCCGGCGCACGTAGGGGATGATGCCCCCGAGCTGGATCAGCTCCCGCATGAACGGTGGCACCGGCTTCGCCCGGTAGTGTTCGCCGCGGGTGAGGTTGCGGATCTCGCCCGTCTCGGGATCCACCTCCACTTCGTCGCCGTCCTGGATGCCCCGGCTCGCCTCCGGGCACTCCAGCAGGAGCAGCCCGTTGTTGAAGGCGTTTCGGTAGAAAATGCGCGCGAAGGAGGATGCCACCACCGCCTGCACACCGGCGCCCACCAGGGCCAGGGGCGCGTGCTCCCGGGAGCTCCCCTGGCCGAAGTTCTCGCCCGCCACCACCACATCGCCCGGCCGGATGCGCTTGCGCAGCTCCGGGTCCAGGTCCTCGAACAGGTGGTCCGCGAGCTTCTTGGGGTCGGTGGTCACCAGGTAGCGTCCTGCGATGACCAAATCGGTGTCGATGTGGTCGCCCACCTTGTGCGCCCGTCCGCGGATCGTCATGCTCATCCCCCTCACACAGCCACCGCCTCCCGGACGACCTCGTCCGGGTGGACGAGGCGGCCAGCCACCGCCGCCGCGGCCGCCACCGCCGCGTTGGACAGGTACACCTTGCTGCCGCGGTGCCCCATGCGGCCGATGAAGTTCCGGCTGCTGGTGGACACGCACACCTCACCGTCGGCCAGCACGCCCATGTGCCCACCGATGCACGGTCCGCAGGTGGACGTGGACACGGCCGCGCCCGCGTCCAGGAAGACCTGGATCAGCCCCTCCTCCAGAGCCTGGCGGTAAATCCGCGGGGTCGCGGGGATCACCAGCAGCCGCACATCCGGGTGCACCTTGCGGCCCGCCAGGATCCGGGCGGCTTGGCGCAGATCCTCGATGCGGCCGTTGGTACACGTGCCGATGAAGCACTGGTCCACCCGAACCCCCGCGGCCTCCCGCACCGGGATGACATTCCCCGGGGATGAGGGCGCGCTCACCACCGGCTCCATGTCCGTCACGTCGTACTCGTAGACCGCCGCGTAGGTGGCGTCCGGGTCGCCATACACCGGCTGGAAGGGCCGTCGGGCCCTGGGGCGGATCCACTCCAGGACCGCCTCATCCGGCTCCATGATCCCGTTCTTGGCACCCGCCTCCACCGCCATGTTGGTGATGGAGAACCGCTCGTCCATGGACAGCTGCTGCAGCACAGGGCCCGCGAACTCCATGGCCGCGTAGCGGGCGCCGTCTACCCCGATGTCGCCGATCACCCGCAGGACCAGGTCCTTGCCCGTGACCCATCGGGGGAGAGTGCCCCGGAACACGAACCGCAGGGTGGGAGGGACTCGGAACCACAACCGACCGGTGGCCATGGCCGCGGCCAGGTCGGAGCTGCCCACGCCGGTGGCGAAGGCGCCCAGCGCGCCGTGGTTGCAGGTGTGGGAGTCGGCACCCACGAACACTTCACCCGGCGCCACAAACCCCTCCTCCGCCAGCAGCACGTGCGCGATACCCGCGCGACCCACGTCGTAGAAGTGAGGGAGCCCGTGCTTGCGGACGAACTCCCGGGTGATGCGGCACTGCTCCGCGGCCGCGATGTCCTTACTCGGAACGTAGTGGTCCAGCACGAAGGCCACCCGATCTGGATCGAAGACGCGCCCCACGCCGATCCGTTCGAACTGCTGGATGGCGAGGGGTGCGGTGATGTCGTTGGCGAACAGCATGTCTACCCGGCACTCCACCAGATCCCCCGGCTCCACTCGGGGGAGGTCTGCGTGGGCAGCCAGGATCTTCTCGGTGATGGTCATCCCCATGGCTCGTCCTCGCGTACGCCTTTTGTTCATGGCCCCGCGCG
>JBEQAH010000065.1:0-8927 GCA_041640435.1 bacterium
ACGAGGGGGTGAAGATGCACGCGGATCTGGTTGTGTGGGGCGCCAGGGTTCACACGCTCGATCCTGCCTGCCCTCAGGCGGAAGCCCTGGCCGCGTGGCGGGGCCGGCTCGTGGCGGTGGGACGGAGGGAAGACGTCCTGCCCCTGGTGGGGCCGGGCACACGGGTGCTGGACGCCCGTGGGGCCACGGTCCTGCCGGGCTTCCACGACGCCCACTGCCACGTGTTGCTTTTCGGGCTGAGCCTGGTGGAAGTGAACGTGCGCCATGCCACTTCCGTCGCCGAGGTGGTGCAGGCGGTGGCCTCGCGGGCCCAAAAGATCCCGCCCGGGGAGTGGATCCGCGGGGGCGGATACAACGACAACGCCCTCGCGGAACGCCGCCACCCCACCCGCCAGGATCTGGATCCCGTTTCTCCTCACCACCCGGTCTGGCTGTTCCACATCTCCGGCCACATGGGGGTCGCCAACACCCGGGCACTCTCGCTGGCGGGCATCACCCGGGACACCCCCGACCCGCCGGGTGGCCGCATCGTGCGGGACGAAGCGGGGGAACCTACGGGGCTCTTGCTGGAGACCGCGCAGGACCTCATCAAGCGAGTTCTCCCCCCCTACCGACTGGAAGAAGTCAAGGGGGCGCTGGCTGCCGCAGGCCGGCAGATGGCGGCGGAAGGCATCACCGCGGCACAGGACGCGTGGGCCGGCTGGATCGCGCCGGAGGAGTTCCGGGCCTACCAGGAGGCGGTGGAGGAGGGCTTGCTTCCCCAGCGGGTGTGGCTGATGGTGGACGTCGAGCAGTTGCACGTCCGGGACGGCCGGTTCGACTTTGCCTTCGGGCTGCACACGGGCTTCGGCGGGGACCGGCTGCGGCTGGGAGCGGTGAAGATCTTCGTGGATGGCTCCCTGATCGGCCGCACGGCGGCCCTGCGCGAGCCATACGCCGACCCGCCGGGTACGACCGGGATGCTGGTCAAGGACCCCCAAACCCTCTTGGAACTGGTTCGCCGGGCCCACGCGGGGGGCTGGCAAGTGGCCCTGCACGCCATCGGGGACCGGGCTGTGGAAGCGAGTCTGGACGCGGTGGAGCAGGTCATGGGGCCCGAAGCGGCCCGGTTCCGTCCCCGCATCGAGCACTGCGGCCTCGCTCCCCCCGACCTCTTGCAACGCCTGCGACAGGTCCGGCCCGTGGTGGTGACGCAACCGAGGTTTCTGTACGAGCTCGCAGAAGGCTATCGGGCAGCACTGGGAGGGGAGCGGCTGCGGTGGCTCCTCCCGGTCGCGGGGTTGCGGGGAGTCCCCGTGGCCTTGAGCTCAGACCGGCCCGTGGTGGACGGGGCTCCCATCAAGGGGATTCAGGCCGCCACAACGCGCAGGACCCGCGCCGGCTGGTCGCTGGCGCCGGAAGAAGCCGTACCGGTTGAGGATGCGGTGCGGGCGTACACCGTGGGAGGAGCCTACGCGGCCTTCGCAGAAGGGGATCTGGGGACGCTCTCGCTGGGGAAGTGGGCGGACTTCGTGGTGCTGGACCGGGATCCCCTCTTGGAGCCACCGGAGGAGCTCGCAGGAATTCGCGTGCTGTACACGGTGGTGGGTGGTGAGGTGATCTACGAGGCTCCATAGAGCGCTGCGAGAGAAGGAGGGGGATGGGATGCTCAGGCGGACTGCGGTAGGTCTTCTGGCAATCCTAGGGGTAGCAGTGGTGGCGGCGCTGGCTGCTCCTGCCTCGGAGGTGGTGTTCACCTCCAACCAACTCACGCCTGTCGAGGAACAGGAGTGGGCCCGCAATACGTTGCTGGCCCGTTTCACGCAGGAGACAGGAATCGGCGTGCGGTTCGTCACGGAGCCCGAGGGCCCTTACGTGGACCGGCTTCTGGCCGAGGCGCGCGCGGGGCGAGGCACCATCGACGTTACCGGCACCCTGCACGGGATCTTCCCTGTGCTGATCGCCGAGCGGGTGGTGCGGGACATGAGCGAGATCCAAAGACAGTTGGAAGCCCGGAGGGACCGGACGTTTTACCGCGACCTCCTGGCTGTGTCCCGCATGGAGGGCATCCAGGCCTTCATTCCATGGATGCAGGCCACCTATCTCGTGGCCGCGCACCGGGAAGCCCTGCGCTACTTCCCTCAGGGCCGAAACCCCATGCGCATGACGTACGACGACCTGCTCCAGTGGGGTCAGAACATCCGGGAGGCTACGGGACAGCGGCGTCTCGGCTTCCCCGTGGGGCCCCGAGGCCTGTACGGCCGCTTCCTGCACGGGTACGCCTATCCCGCCTTCACGGGGTCCCAGGTCAAGCGCTTCAAGTCTCCCGACGCGGTGGCCATGTGGCAGTACCTGCGCCGGCTGTGGGGCGTCACGCACCCCTCGTCCTTCCGGTACGAGTTCATGCACGAACCGCTGCTGTTGGGCGAGGTGTGGGTGGCATGGGACCACACCGCCCGTCTGCTGCCGGCTCTCCGTCAACGCCCCGACGACTTCGTGGTGCTCCCATCCCCGGCAGGGCCCAAGGGCAGGTCGTTCCTTTCGGTGGTGGCGGGCCTGAGCCTCACCCGGTGGTCTCCGAACCCTGAGGCGGCGGTGCGGCTGGTGGAGTACCTCACCCGGCCGTCCACACAGGTGATGACGCTGCAGGGCGTGGGATTCTTCCCGGTCTCGCCAGAGGCGGCGCGGGTGGTCCCCAGCGGCGGCCTGAAGGTCATGGCCGACGGCGTGGCGGCGCAAGCGGGAGCTCCGGACGCGCGCACAGCCCTTCTCCCCATCGGCCTGGGAGCCCGCACGGGCGAGTTCGTACCCATCTACGTGGACACCTTCCGGCTCATTGCGATCGAGGGGCGGCGCATCGAGGACGTGCTGGCGACGCAGGCGCGGCGGCTGGAGGAGCTGTACCGTGCGACGAACGCGCCGTGCCCTCCGCCAGACCCTCCGGAGCGACCCTGCCGTCCCGACTGAGATTGGGCCATGCGGGAGCAGCCCGACGGGCCGCGGCGCCTACCACCCGGGGTACTCACGCCCTACCTGCTGGCGTTGCCCGCGGTCGCCTACCTTGCTGTGTTCGTGCTGTACCCCATGTTGCAGGCGGTGCGCCTGGGGGTCACGGACGCGCAAGGCGCCTGGACCCTGGAGCACGTGCGGAGGATGGTCGCCGACCTGCACTTCTGGCCGGCGGTGCGCTACACGCTGTGGATCACCGCGCTAGCTGTACCCCTGCAGCTGGCGCTCGCCCTCTGTATCGCCCTCCTGGTGAACACCCGCTTTCCGGGCCACACGGTGTTCCTGTACGTGTGCGCCATCCCCCTGGCGGTGTCCGACCTGGCCGCGGGGCTCATCTGGCTCTCCCTGCTTACCGAGCGCGGGTACCTCAACGCTGTCCTGGTCCAGTGGGGCGTGCTGCGCATACCGTTCAACTTCCTGAGTTACGAGCACCCGGCTTGGCTGGTGGGCGCCATCGTGACCACGGAGGTGTGGCGCGCCACCGCCATCGTGATGGTGGTGTTGGTGGCGGGGCTGCAGCTGGTGCCCCGGGACTACTTGGAGACCGCGGCGGTGTTCGGAGCAAGCCGGTGGCAGACCCTGCGGCACGTCCTGCTCCCGTTGCTGCGGCCGAGCCTGCAGACCGCCCTCATCATCCGCACAGTGCTCGCCTTGCAGCTGTTCGCCACCGTGGTGACGCTCAGCGGCCGCTTGGTGCCGGTGCTGGCCGGCGAGACGTACTTCTGGTACAGCCTGTACCGGAACCCCCACGTGGCCAGCGCCTACGCCACCCTTGTGCTGCTCCTGTCGGCCCTGTTCACGTGGGTGTACCTGCGCACCCTGCGGCCGGAGTGGGAGGGCGCGTGACGCTCCGACGGCTGGCTGTGTACGCCGCAGCGCTGCTGCTGAGCGCTTGGGTGCTCGTGCCCATCCTCCTCATCGCCCTGGCCGCCACGACGCCCCGGGAACACCTGTACCGATGGCCGCGACCCCTCTTGCCCGAGCGCCTTTCACTAGAGACGCTGGCGTTCTTCGTCCGCCAGGAGGCGGTCCTGGCTGCCCTGGGCAACAGCCTGGGGGTGGCGGGTCTCACCATCGCCCTGGCCACCCTCCTGGGCGCGCCCGCGGGGTACGCGCTGGCGCGGCACCGCTTCCGTGGCCGCGAGGCGCTGCAGCTGGGAATCCTGGCCACCAAGATGTTCCCTGCCACCGTTCTGGCCGTCCCCCTGGCGGTGGCCTTTCTGCGGTGGGGGTTGTACGACACGTTGCTGGGCGTGGCGCTGGTGCACACCGCTCTCAGCGTGCCGTTCGTGACGCTCATCATCGCCAGTGTCTTCCGCGGGGTTCCCGCGGAGCTGGAGGAGGCGGCGATGAGCCTGGGCGCGAGTCGGGTGGCTGCGTTCGTGCGGGTGACCCTCCCCATGGCGTTGCCGGGGCTCGCCGCGGCTGCCATCTTCACCTTCATCCTGTCGTGGAACGAGGTGTTCGCCGCCACCCTCCTGACCGTCGACCACCGGACCCTGCCCGCCCTCCTGGTGCACTCTGTTGTGGCGGAGGGGGCGCCGCTTCACTATCGGTACGCGGGAGGCCTGTTCCTGGTGGTCCCCGCGCTGGTGATCATCTTCGTGATCCGTCGCTACCTGCTGACCCTGTGGGGTGTGACGGTGAGGTGACCGGTGGCGGACATCCGTCTGGAGAAGCTACGCAAGCGCTTCGGCCGCGTGGTGGCGGTGCGGGACGTCTCCCTGGAGGTGGCGGACGGCGAGTTCGTGGTCCTGCTGGGTCCCTCCGGATGTGGTAAGACCACCGTGTTGCGGACCGTGGCGGGCCTGGAGACCCCAGACCACGGCCGCGTGTGGATCGGCGGTCGGGACGTGACGGGGTTGCCCCCGGGCCGGCGGGACATCGGCATGGTCTTCCAGAGCTACGCCCTCTTCCCCCACATGCGGGTGTTCGACAACGTGGCCTTCGGCCTTCGGATGCGGAGGGTCCCGGAGGCGGAACAGCGGCGGCGCGTCCACGAGGTGGCTGAGCTCCTGCGGATCGCGGACTTGCTGGACCGCTACCCCGCACAGCTTTCGGGCGGACAGCGCCAGCGTGTGGCCGTGGCGCGGGCGTTGGTGGTCCGTCCGCAGGTCCTGCTCATGGATGAGCCGCTCAGCAACCTGGACGCCGTGCTTCGGCTGCACATGCGGGCAGAGCTCAAGCGGCTGCACCGGGAGGTGGGTTCCACCACCGTGTACGTCACCCACGACCAGGTGGAGGCCATGAGCCTGGGGGACCGGGTGGCGGTCCTCCGCGAAGGCCAGGTGGTCCAGTGCGGGACGCCCGCGGAGATCTATGAACACCCTGCGGACCGGTTCGTAGGCTCCTTCCTGGGCAACCCGCCCATGAACTTCCTTGAGGCCACCGTGGACCCGGATGACGGGAGTCTGCGCGTGGAGGGGGCTCGGTTAGAGGCCCCTCCTGCTTACGCGCAAGCGCTCGCAGAACGTAAAGGGCAGGCGGTCCTGGTGGGCATCCGACCCGAACACGTCACCATAGGTGCGGGTCCGCTCCGGGGAGAGGTGCTGGTGGTCGAGTTGCTCGGTGCCCAGAAGCTGCTGACGGTGCGCACCGGCCAGCAAGTGCTCAAGGTGACCCTGGCCTCCGATCACGCTGCGCGGCCAGGGGACCGCGTGTTCCTGGACGTCCCCCCAGCGCAACTGCGCCTCATGGACGCGCGGACGGAGCGGGCGCTCCCCCGGGTCTGAGTGTCCACCGGCGGAAAGAGCGGGCACCAGCGACGGCTGCGCGGGTTGGGGGAGCCAGACGTGGGAAGGTCGCGGCCAGCGCCGTGCAAGCCGTGGGACGTGGGAGACGGCCGGTTGAGAGCCGCCGTGAGCTCTGTGGGCCGGGTGATCTCGGTCCACGGCCCGCACCCGCGCTGGGGCTGGATGTACCTCGGCGCCTTCCCGCCGTTCGACGAGTCCGCCCGGTACAACCCCCCGGCCGTCCGCGCGTACCGGCGAGGGCTGGAGGACCCGGGCCTTCCCGGCCTGAGCGTAAAGGTGGACGGCCTCAAGCTGCTCGAGCGCCGGTGGAAGGAAGGGGCCATCCCGGAGCTCATCTACCTGGGTCCCGGGTTAGAGGGAAGACTCGTCGTCTTCGCAGCGGAAGGCCGGCTGCACGTGTGGATGTCGCTACGCGCCTTAGGGCCGCACGCTCCGGACCGCGTGCGGGCGCGGTTCGATCTGTCGTGGGGCCTGTTGCGGGCGGCCTACGCCCAGGTAACGGAGGGCGGGCCCCTGCCTGCCATAGACCCCGTGAATCGGTTGCGTTGGAGCCGGGGGGCTCTCGTGTGGGAGGCACCAGGCTTACCCGCGTGGGCAGCTTTGTGGCCTGTGCCTCGTGCAGAAGAGATGCAAGGGCCCGCGCCGCTGCGCTTGGAGTGGGAGGAGGAATGGGACCTCCCTGCAGGCCGCGTCGACCGGATCCTGCTGGTGGAGCTCTCCGAGCGCCCTCCGGAACTCCCGCGTCCCGTTTGCGGCGCCGCGGAGGTTGAGGAGGCGCTGTCCGCTCTGTTGCGCGATCGGCGTTGGGCTGCGCCCCTTCCCCGGAACCCACGCGTGCGGGCCTTCGTTCACCGCCAGCTCTTGTTCGTACTGGATGCGTGCGCGGTGCCGGTGGGAGACGCCACCTGTCTTGTGACTGACCCTGTGCTGCTCCCACTGTCGTGGAACCGCGACGCCTACTTCATGGCCTGCCTGCTCGGTGCCGCGGGTCGGCTCGGTGGCCCGCTGGCAGAGCGCGCCCGGAGGACGATCCTGGGCCACCTCCGGTGGCTGTTCTGCGTGGCCGCCCGCCCCTCGGGTTGGTGGGGGCGCAGCCACCTGACGGGCGGTGCGGTGAAGGATGCGGCCTTCCAGCTGGACCAGCAGTGGTATCCGGTGCTGGAGGTGGCGCGTGCCGCGGTGGACTGGGGCCTTCCCCAGGCGTGGCACCGCTACGGTCCCGACGCCCTCCAGGTGGCCCGCCGGCTCGTCCAGGAGAAGCACCCCAATGGGCTGTGGCCCACCTCCGAAACCCCGGCGGACGATCCGCTCTCGCTACCGTACCACTTCTCTTCGCACGTGCTGGCCTGGCGTACGCTCCAGCTGCTTTCGCGGCTCGACCCCGCAGGACCGTGGGCACAGGAGGCGGCGGCGCTGCAGGCGACCGTCCGGGCCGCCTTCACGACCCCTGAAGGCCTGTTCGCGTACGCTACGGACGGCGAGCGGCACCGGCAATACCACGACGCGAACGATTTGCCGCTCGCGTGTGCCGCACGCTGGGGATTCTGCAGCGCGGAGGACCCGACGTGGCGCAGAACGGTGGCGTTCGCGTGGACACCGAGCAACCCCGGCTTCTTCCCTGGCCCGTACGGCGGGCTCGGTTCTCTACACGCCCCGGGGCCCTGGACCCTGGGCGACGTGCAGGCGTGGCTCGTGGGGGCGTCTTCTGGCGATCCCGCCCGCGTCTCGCGCGCGTGGCGCCGGCTCCGCACGGTGGCGTTCGACGACGGGTTGCTGTGCGAGTCCTACGACCCGCAGACGGGCCAACCCCGCACCCGCGCGTGGTTCGCCTGGCCGGGTGCTGCGGCTGCGGCCCTGGTGCTGGGGGATTCGCTGTGAGGCCACGGGGGCCGGGTTGCTATGATGGGGGCGGAGGTGAAGCGGATGGCGCGGGTCGCGGTCGCCATGAGCGGCGGCGTGGACAGTTCTCTGGCGGCCGCACTCCTCGTGCAGGCCGGGCATCAGGTGGTGGGGTTCACCATGAACCTGTGGCCCGCCTGGCTCCCGGAGGACGGCAACCCCAACGCGTGCTGTGGAGTGGGAGCCGCGGAGGACGCTCGAGCCGTCGCGCAGCACCTGGGGATCCGGCACTACGTGCTGGACCTGCGGGAGGAGTTCGAGCAGGGGGTGATCCGGCCGTTCGCGGAGGAGTACGCGCGCGGCCGCACCCCTAACCCGTGTGCGTCCTGCAACCGGTCTGTGAAGTTCTCTGCGCTGTTGGACCGAGCCCGGGAGCTCGGCATGGAGTTTCTGGCCACGGGCCACTACGCCCGCACGCGGCCGGAGGGGGACGTGGTGCGCCTGCTCAGGGGCGCCGATCCGCGCAAGGATCAGTCGTACGTGTTGTACGCGCTCACGCAGCGGGAGCTGCGGCACGTGTTCTTCCCCATCGGTGAGTTCACCAAGGACCAGGTGCGGGCCCTGGCGCGCCAGATGGGTTTGCCGGTGGCGGAGAAGCCCGATAGCCAGGAGATCTGTTTTGTCCCCCGCGGCCACTACACCGACGTGGTGGCGCGCTACGCGCCGGAGGGGCTGCAGCCCGGGCCCATCCTGGATCTGCGCGGCCGGCGGCTGGGTACGCACCGAGGGGTGGCCCGGTACACCGTGGGGCAGCGGCGGGGGCTTGGGCTTGCGGATGGCCGGCCGCTGTACGTGGTGGCGGTGGACGCACGGCGCAACGCGGTGTTCGTGGGCACGGAGGAGGACGTGCTGGCCCCCGAGCTGGAGGTGGAGGCTGTTTCCTGGACCGTGGGTTCGCCACCACCCGGGCTGCTGCGGGCGGAGGTGCGGGTCCGGCACGGCGGCCCGGCGGTGCCCGCCCAGCTCGAGGTGGGCCCGGTGGTGCGCGTCCGGTTTGCAGTGCCCCAGTGGGCGCCGAGTCCGGGGCAGGTGGCATGCTTCTACCGGGGTGAAGAGGTGTTGGGGGGAGGAATCGTGACCCGGGTGCGCACCGCGGGTGCCCGGCGGTTGCGTGCCCTCGCGGAGGTGTAGCCGGCCGTTCCGCACGAGACTTTAAATTAAGGAGGGAGGGTCATGAGCGAGGAGCGCACGAACCTCGTCACGGGGTTGGTCGTGGGTACACTGGTCGGTGTTGGCCTGGGGATCGGGCTTGGGGTTCTGTTCGCGCCACGGCCTGGTCGTGAGACG
>JBEQAH010000066.1:0-8917 GCA_041640435.1 bacterium
GGCCACGAGGTGGCGGGAGAGGTGGCGGAAGTCCGGAAACCCGAAGGGGAGGTGCAGGTGGGCGACCCCGTGGGCCTGGTCCCCAATGTGGGCTGCGGACGCTGCGCGGCCTGCGCCCAGGGTCTCGATCCCCTCTGCCCCCGGGCCGAGGTCTTCGGGATCACCTTGGACGGCGGGTTTGCTGAGTACGTGCGGGTGCCGGCGCGGGCGGTGCGGCGGGGCCACCTGATCCCCTTGCCCGAGGGTGTCCCGTTCGAGGAGGCAGCTTTGGCGGAGCCGCTCTCGTGCGTCATCCAGGCTCACGAATTGGTTGGCACCAGCCCGGGGGACCGTGTGCTGGTCCTCGGGGGAGGTGCCATGGGCCTGCTGAACGTGATGGTGGCAAGGCAACGCGGGGCGGCCGAGGTGGTGGTGGCCGATCCCCACCCGGACCGTCGGGAGCTGGGTCGAGAGCTCGGCGCGGACCGAGCTGTCCACCCGGAGGAGATGAACGGCTGGGGCGATGGCTTCGATGTCGTGGTCGCCGCCGCATCCAGTGCGAGAGCTCAGGAACAAGCCCTCCGTGCCGCGGCGCTGCGCGGTCGCGTACACCTTTTCGCCGGACTCCCCTCCCCGGGTGTCGTGTCGGTGGAGACGAACCGGATCCACTACCGGCAGCTGGTGGTCACGGGGAGTACCGGCCAGACCGTGGAGCACTACCGGCGGGCCTTGCGGCTGCTGCCCCGGCTGCGGCCCCAACTGGCGCGGATCCTCACGCACCGGGTCGGCCTCGGGGGACTGGAGGGTGTGTTGCAGGGGATGGAGCGACGGCAGGTGCTGAAAGCGGTGGTGGTCCCGGGAGCGACAGGGTGACCTTGGAGGGGTTGCGCATGGAGCGGGTCGGATTGCTCGTGAACGGCCAATGGGTCACGGATCGAGAGATTTTGGAAGTCATAAACCCCGCAAACGAAGAAGTTGTAGGCACAGCGGCCATGGCCGAACCCGAGGACGTGGATGCGGCGGTGGAGGCCGCGGTCAGGGCGTTCCCCGGCTGGTCCCGGACGTCGCCGTCGCAGCGCGCAGGGCTGCTGCGGCGGTCGGCTGAGCTGGTGCGGGAGCGGCAGGAAGTGATGGCGCGACTGTTGACGCTGGAGCAGGGGAAGCCGTTAAAGGACGCCCGCGGAGAGCTGCAAGCGAGCGCCGACGCCTTGGAGTACTACGCGGAGGAGGCGCGGCGGATCTTCGGACGGGTGATCCCCACGGACGCGCCGAACCGGAGGAGCTTTGTGATTCAACAGCCCGTGGGCCCGGTGGCGGCCGTGGGACCCTGGAACTACCCGGTGCTCCTCCTGGCGTGGAAGGTGGCACCGGCACTGGCCGCGGGCTGTACCGTGGTGGTGAAGCCTCCGTCGCGCACGCCCCTTGCAGTTTCCCGGTTCCTCCAGTGCCTGGTGGACGCGGGCATGCCTCCGGGGGTCGTGAACAGCGTGATCGGCCCAGGAGGTCGCGTGGGAGCTGCTCTGGTGCAACACCCCGGGATCCGCAAGATTGCCTTTACCGGGGAGACGCAGACCGGGAAAGAAATCCTCCGGATGGCGTCGGGCGGACTCAAGCGGGTGTCCCTGGAGCTGGGCGGACACTGTCCCCTCCTGGTGTTTCCCGATGCGGATCTGAATGCCGCGGCCCGCGGGGCGTGCTACCGCGCCTTCCGCAACATGGGCCAGGTGTGCAACGCCGTGAACCGGGTGTACGTGCACCGGTCGGTGTACGACGCCTTCGTGGAACGCTTCGTGGCACACACCCGGGCGCTGCGCATCGGCCCGGGGTTGGAGGACCCGGACCTCGGGCCCATGACCACGCGGGAAGGGCTTGAGAAAACTGTGGAGCACATCGAGGACGCCCGCGTCAAAGGCGCGCGCGTGGTCTACGGGGGCCATCCCCCTGAGGGGTTCTCACGGGGCTACTTCTTCACCCCCACAGTCCTGGTGGACGTCAACCACTCCATGAAGGTCATGCGGGAGGAGACCTTTGGCCCGGTTGCTCCGATCATGCCCTTCGACCAGCTGGAGGAGGCCTTGCAGCTTGCCAACGACAGCCCTTATGGCCTGCTGGCGTACGTGTATACGCGAGACCTGCGCACCGCCTTCGTGGTGGCGGAGGGACTGGAGGCAGGCACGGTGGGCGTGAACAACGTGGTGGGCGGAGAAGTCCCCTTCCCCTACGGGGGATGGAAAGAGAGCGGCTTAGGGATCGAGCTCTCCCACGAGGGGTTGGAGGAATACCTCTTGACCAAGCACATCCGCGTGGACCTGGTGTGAGGGAGAGGTGGACCCGCTTCGGCACGTGCTGACAGAATCGGATGGGCTCGTGGGGGTAGGAGCCCACGTGCGGCGCGCCAGTGACCTCCGGGGCGTCTTCGAGGATGGCGAGGCCCTGGAGGCGCTGGTGAGGGCCGGAGACCCGCCGGTGTACGAAACCTACGAACCTCCCGTGCCGCAGGGCTCGGGTCACCTCCGGTACGGGGTCACTCGGGTGTACCCGGGCCGGGTGGGCCGAGAGTACTTCATGACTCGGGGTCACTACCACCGGATCCGAGAGACGGCGGAGGTGTACTACGTGCTCCGTGGTCAGGGAGCCCTGGTGCTGCGCGACCCCGAGGGCCGCGTACGCGTGGAACGGGTGGAGCCGGGCACGGTGGTTTACGTGCCACCGGGGTGGGCGCACCGCAGCGTGAACACCGGCTCGGAGCCCTTGGTGCTGTTCTACGTGTTCCCCTCCGAGGCAGGCCACGACTACGAAACGGTGGGACGCACCGGGTTCGGCGTGCGAGTGGTCGCGACGGAGAACGGCCCGCGGTTCGAAAGGAGCGGTTGAGGGTGCGGATGCACCTATGTGGTGTGGACCTCGGGACCACGGCCACGAAGGCTTTGTTGGTCCGGGAGGACGGACAGATCTTGTCAGACGCCACGGAGCCCTCGCGGTTGATCCAGCCCGCGCCCGGCGTGGTGGAGCAAGACCCCGAGGAGATGCTGGGTTCCGTGATTCGGACGGTGCGGGCGTGCGTGGAGCGCGCGCGAGTCGCTCCGGACACCGTGGCCGCGCTGTGCGTGGATGGCCAGATGGCAGGGCTAACCGCCGTCGATGGAGAGGGATGGGCGGTTATCCCGTACGACTCCTGGTTGGACACACGCTGCGCGCCCTACGTGGAGCGAATGCGCGCACACGCTCGGTTGGTGTGCGAACGGGCGGGTGCGCCCCCCACCTACTCCCACGGGCCTAAGATCCAGTGGTGGCGTCGCGAGAGACCGGAAGCGTTTGCCCGGATCCACAAGTTCGTCATGCCTGCGGCTTACGTGGCCATGCGGCTTACCGGTTTGTCTGGCGAAGACGCCTTCATCGACCCCACCTACCTGCACTTTACCTGCCTCGCCGACACCCGGCACGGGCGCTGGTCCGAAGAGCTGTGCGACCTGTTTGACGTTCCCCTGGACCGGCTGCCCAGGATCGTCGAGCCCTGGGAAATTGTCGGACGCCTGACCTCCGAGGCGGCGGCCCAGTTGGGCCTGCGGTCCGGGGTGCCGGTGGTGGCGGGCGCGGGAGACCAGGCGGCCGCGATGTTGGGGGCCGGCGTGGTCTGCCCGGGCCAGGTGTACGACGGGGCGGGAACCGCGTCCGTGCTGGCGGTGTGCGTGGACCGCTTCGCCCCGGACGCGGAGACGGGAACGGTCCTGTGCGCCCGCAGCGTCCCGGCGGGACGCTGGTACTTGATCGGCTACGTGAACGGTGGAGGCCTGAACCTGCGGTGGTGGCGGGACCTGGTGCGAGCGCTGGCCCCCGGCCAGGGATGGGACTACCCGGCGCTGGACGAAACTGCCTGTCGGGTGCCAGCTGGATCCGAGGGTCTGGTGTTCGTGCCGCACCTGGGCGGCCGCGTGTGCCCCAGCGAGCCCAATGTGCGTGGCGCGTGGGTCGGGTTAACGTGGAATCACGGCCCCGGCCACCTGTACCGGGCTCTCTTGGAGGGTGTGGCGTATGAGTACCGGATCTACCTGGACATGGCGCGGGCGTTGGTCCCGGAGTTGGCCCTCAGCGAGGTCCGGGTGGTGGGAGGAGGCAGCCGCAGCGACCTTTGGAACCAGATTAAGGCCGACGTGCTAGAGCTCCCCTTCGTGCGCCTGAACCTCACCGAAGCTGCAGCCCTGGGATCCGCAATCCTGGCGGGTTACGGTGTCGGCATCTTTACGGACTGGGAGGAGGTCGCTTCGCGATTTGTCCGGGTGGACCGCCGCTTCCTCCCGGAGCCGGAGCGGGCGCGGCACTACAGACCTTTGGCTCGGGCGTACCGCGCGGCGGTGGAGGCCCGGGGGCTGTGGGAGGAACTTGCCCAGGCCCGTGGGTAGTCGGAGCGGCTACCCCAGGACTTCAGGGTTGACCGCGTTGGGGGGACGGCTGCCCCGCAGCACCGCGAGCACGTTCTCCGCGGCCACGCGGGAGGCGCGGGCGATGGCCTCACGGGTGTGGGAGGCCATGTGGGGAGACAGGAGCACGTTGGGGGCGCGGAGGAGCGGGGATGTGCGAGGGGGCTCTTCCTCGAAGACGTCGCAGGCCACCCCGGCGATCCGGCCCTCCTCCAGGGCGCGCGCGAGCGCGGCTTCGTCCACCACCCCGCCCCGGGCGGTGTTCACCAGGAAGCTTCCCCGTTTCATGCACCGCAGCTCCTCCTCGCCCAGCAGGTGATGGGTTTCGGGAGTGAGGGGCAGGTGCAGGGTGAGGATGTCTGCTTCTGCCAGCACTTCCCGGAAAGTCGCCAGGCGTACGCCAAGCCGCTCCGCCGTGGCGAAGTCCGGAGCCGGGTCGTAGGCCACGGTGCGCATGCCGAACCCGCGAGCGCGTTCTGCCACCCGCTGCCCGATCCGCCCGAAACCCACAACACCCAGGCACTTGTCGTGCAGCTCCATCCCCACCAGCCGGGGCCAGCGTCCCTCGCGCACGGCGCGGTCGGCCTCCGGGACCTTGCGGACCAGGGCCAGCAGGAGTGCGAAGGTGAAGTCTGCGACGCTGTCTGCGTTCACACTGGGCGCGTTGGTGACCACCACGCCAAGCTCCGTGGCCGCCGCCACATCCACCGTGTCCACCCCGATGCCGTTCCGTGCCACCACCCGCAGTCGGGGCCGGCCGGCGGAGAGGGCGCGGCGGCCGATGCGATCCACCCCGGCTACCACCCCGTCCACCTCGCCCAGCAGGCCGACCAGTTCGTCCTCCTGCAGGGGACGGTCCACGGGGGACGGCACCACCTCCACACCGGCCCGGGTGAGCCACTCCACCGCCTCCCGTCCTTCTTCGAAGAAGGACCGGGGAGTTGCCAGAACCCGCCACCGTGCTCCCATGGACCCCTCCAGCCTCGCTCCTAGCGTACGGGGTCACGGCGTCGCGGGCGCAAGCCCCCCGTTGGAGAGGACCCCGGACCCACCGCGGGGAAGCAAGAACGACAACACCTTCAGATGGGAGGACCACGTTGGAGAACCGGGTCAAGCGGTTGTTGCAGGAGGGCCAAGTGACGGTGGGCTACTGGCTGACCCTGCCGAGCCCATCGGTGGCGGAGATCTTCGGCGCGCTGCCCCTAGACTGGCTCGTGATCGATCTGGAGCATAGCCCCATCGGCTGGGAGCGGCTGGAAGACATGCTGCGGGCGCTGCGCGGTAGCTCTGTGGTGCCCCTGGTCCGGGTGCCCTCCGGGGACGCTCCCGTGCTCAAGCGCGCCCTGGACCGGGGTCCGCTCGGAGTCGTGGTGCCGCTGGTGAGCACGGAGGAGGAAGCGGCTCGGGTCGTGGCGGCCTGTCGCTACCCGCCTGAAGGGATCCGCGGGGTGGCGGGGACCCGGGCGAGCGGCTACGGCGCCACCCTGCCGGAGTACTTCGCCCGCTGGAATCGCGAGGTGCTCGTCGCCTGCCAGGTGGAGACGGTGGAAGCTGTGGAACGGGTTGACCGGATCGCCGCCGTGGACGGGGTGGACGTGTTATTCGTGGGTCCCAACGACCTGTCGGCGAACCTGAATCGGTGGCGGGATCTCGAGTCCGAAGCGTTCCGGAGGGCCGTGGAGCGGGTGCTGGAGGCCGCGCAGGCGCACGGCAAGGCAGCCGGGGTCATGTGCACAGGCCCCGAAGACGCTCTCGCCCGTATCCGGCAGGGCTTCCGGTTCGTGGCCCTGGGTTCCGACGCTCGGGTGCTGGCCTCCGCCGCAGGCCGTGCGGCGGAGGCGCTGCGGACAGGACTACGGGAGCGCCGCGGGACAACCTCGTAACGGGTGGGGGACGTGAAACGTGATTGCAGTCGTCGGTAGCCTCATTGTGGATATCGCGCTGCTGACACCCCGTCTCCCCGCACGTGGGGAGAACCTTCTCGCCCGTAGCCTGCGGATCGGTCCGGGCGGGAAGGGAGCCAACGCGGCGGTGGCCGCCCAGCGGTTGGGGGCGCAGGTGCTCCTCGTCGGGCGCGTGGGGGATGACGGGTTCGGACATCAAGAGCTCGAGGCCCTGCGCCGGGAGGGCGTGAACGTGGACGGTGTGGGGATCGACCCCCACGAACCCACGGGGGCAGCTGTCATCCTCGTGGAGGAGGGGGGCGAGAACACGATCCTCGTTGTGAACGGCGCCAATGACCGGCTGACGCCAGAACACGCCCTGCACGCCCTCGCGCCCCACTGGAGCCGGCTGGACGCCCTCCTCGTGGACTTCGAGATTCCCCCTGCGACCGTCCACGCGGTGGTGGAGGCGGGACACGCCCAGGGAGTTCCGGTGGTCGTGGACGCGGGACCCCCTCGCCCCTACGGTCCTGAGATCTGGGGCGCCGCCACCATCCTCTCCCCCAACCGCTTGGAGGCCGCGACTCTGGTCGGTCGGCCCCTTATGGCCGATGACGAGATCCGCGCCGCCGCACGTGAGCTCCTCTCGCAGGGGCCTCAGGCCGTGGTGGTGAAGCTGGGGGCTGCTGGGGCGCTCCTCGTGACCGGGGACCTGGAGCTCTCCCTACCCGGTTTCACTGTCCCCACCGTTGACACCACCGGAGCGGGGGACGCCTTCATGGGTGCCCTCGTCGTGGGGCTCGCCGAGGGGAGGCCGCTTGCTGATGCGGTGCGCTGGGCGAACGCCGCGGGAGCCATCGCCACCACCCGGGTCGGCACCCTGTCCGTGATGCCCCGGCGGGACGAGGTGCTCGAGTTGCTCAAGAGCCATCGCGCGCAGCAGGAATCGGACCCCCGCACGTCGTAAGGTCTCTCCGCATAAAGGACAAACAGTCCGCAATACGGACAGTGGGGCGAGTTCATGCGGCTGGCGGGGAAGGTGGCACTCGTAACCGGCGGGGCAGTGGGGATCGGTCGGGCAATCGCTGAAGCATTCCTCCGGGAGGGCGCCCGCGTGGCGATCGGTGATGTGGACCGGCAGAGGGGGGAACAGGCCCGTCAGGAGCTTTCGGCCCTCGGCCCGATCCGATTCATCCAGGGGGATGTGAGTCGGGTCGAGGAGGCCCGCCAGATGGTGGAGGAGACGGTGGTTGCATTCGGCCGCCTGGACGTCCTCGTGAACAACGCCGGGGTCACCCACCGGGGGACCGTGGTGGATACCGAGGAGGCCGACTGGGATCGCGTCGTGGCCGTCAACCTGAAGGGGATCTACCTGTGCTCCAAGTACGCGATCCCGCACATGATCCGGGCCGGCGGGGGGAGCATCATCAACATCGGATCCATCGCCAGCGTGATCGGGTTGCAGGAGAACGCGGCGTACAACGCTTCCAAAGGCGGAGTCCTCGCCCTCACCCGCAACATGGCCGTGGACTACGCCGTCCACGGGATTCGGGTGAACGCGCTCTGTCCAGCCATGATCCTGACCCCGATGCTGGAGCAGTTCATCCGGATCCAGCCGGATCCGGAGGCGTACGTGCGCCGGGTGGAGCAGGCGATCCCGCTGGGCCGGATCGGCCGACCCGAGGACGTCGCTCCCGCGGCAGTCTTCCTCGCGTCTGACGAGAGCCGATTCGTGACGGGCTCCGCCTTGATGGTGGACGGCGGGTATACGGCCCGCTAAACGCTCGAGGAAAGGAGGGGAGGTACGGATGCGGAGGTTAGAGCGAAACGTCCGGTTGATCGGGGTCGTGTTGCTCGTCGGCCTCCTCCTCATGCCGGTCGGAGCTGCCCCCCGGCGACCGCACGAGGGCATCACCCTTACAGTCATCACCCAGAGCCCACCGTACATCGCGAAGCCGGTGCAAATGTTCGCACCTCAGTGGGAGCAACGAACCGGGGGCAAGATCAACCTGGTCACGACACCCTTCGGAGAGTTGTTCCAGCGCATCATGTCCGCGTTCACGTTGGGGGCCGGTGGGTTTGACGTCCTCATCTTCGCCTCTGCGTGGATGGGCGATTTCGCGGGGAACCGCTACATCCTGGACCTCACCGAGCGGATCCGGGCGGACCGCGGTCTCCAGTGGGACGACATCCTGCCCACCTATCAGCAGACCGTGAACTGGGGCGGCCGCCTCTACGCCCTCCCCGTGGACGGGGACGTGCACCTCGCCTACTACCGGCGGGACGCCCTGGAGAACCCACGGCACCGCGATCAGTTCCGGAGGCGATTCGGTCGGGAACTCCAGCCCCCCCAGACCTGGGTGGAGTACCGGCAGATCGCGGAGTTCTTCAACGGCTGGGACTGGGTCGGTGACGGCCGCCGCCACTACGGAGTGCTCGAGGCGTTCCGACGCGGAGGACAGGCCTTCTGGTTCTTCATGTCCCACGCTGCCCCGTACGTTTGCCCGCCCGGCCTGAAGGGGTGTCTGTTCTTCGATCCGGACACGATGCGGCCCCAGATCAACAACCCAGGCTTCGTGCGGGCTTTGGAGGAATGGACGCGGCTCGTGCGTCTGGGTCCGCCGGGGATGATCAACT
>JBEQAH010000067.1:0-8855 GCA_041640435.1 bacterium
ACGGCCGGGTGGCGTACCTGGACCCGTGGGCGGGAGGCGCGTGGGCGGTGTGCGAGGCCACGCTGAACGTGGCGTGCACGGGTGCCCGGCCGGTGGCGGTCACGGACGGGCTCAACCTGGGAAACCCCGAGCGGCCCGAGGTGGCGTGGGAACTGGCGGGGCTGGTGGCGGGCATCGGGGATGCCTGCCGCGCTCTGGACGTCCCGGTGGTGGGCGGCAACGTGAGCCTGTACAACGAGTGGGAAGGGGTGGCGGTGTACCCCACGCCGGTGGTGGTGGCGCTCGGTGTGCTGGACGACGTGCGGCGCGCGGTGCCGCCAGGCTTTGTGCGTGAAGGAGACCTGGTCGCGCTGATAGGTGCTTCGGAGGCGTCCTTGGGCGCCAGCGAGTTCCTCAAGGTCGCCTGCGGCCGAGTGGCGGGAGCCCCCGCCCGCCCGGACCTCCACCTGCACCGGAGGCTGGTTGATTTTCTCGTGTCCTGCGCCCGGGATGGCCTGCTTCGGTCCGCGCACGATCTGAGCGAGGGGGGGCTCGCGGTGGCCTTGGCTGAGGCGTGCCTTGCGGGCGGGCTGGGCGCGCGCTGCGAGCTGCCCGCAGGGTTGTGCGCGAACCCTGCGCAGGCGTTGTTCGGCGAAGCTCCATCCCGGGTGTTGGTTTCGGTCGACCCCCGGCACTACGAAGCCCTGGTGCGACGGAGCCGGGATCTGGACCTGCCCCTCCACTTCCTTGGAGAGGTGGGCGGCAGCGCTTTACGGCTGCGGGCGGGGGAGGCGGCGAAACTCCAGGTCCCCCTCGGGGAGCTAAAGGCCCACTGGGAGGTAGCGCCGTGACCGACCCCTGGCGAGAAGGTCCAAGGGAGGAGTGCGGGGTGTTCGGGATCTCGTGGCCCGGACGAACCGTGGCTCCCCTGGTGTACCTGGGGCTCGTGGCCCTGCAGCACCGCGGCCAGGAGAGTGCGGGGATTGCTACCGCCGACCAGGACGGCCTGCACCTGCACAAGGGCATGGGACTCGCCTCCCGGGTGTTCGCGGATCGGCTGGACGCGTTGCCCGGAAGCGTGGGGATCGGTCACGTGCGCTACTCCACCATGGGAGGGGCGGTGCTGACCAACGCGCAGCCGGTGGTGGTGCCGTCCCCGTGGGGATCTCTGGCTCTGGCCCACAACGGAAACCTGACCAACGCCCCCAGACTGCGGGCGGAGCTGGCTGCGGCGGGCGTGCGCTTCTTCGGATCGTCCGACACCGAGGTCCTGGCCCAGTGCGTGGCCACAGCCCCGGCCCGTGACCCCGAGGGCGCGGTGCGCTACGCCATGGAACGGGTGGAGGGCGCATACACCGTGGTGTTGCTCGCGCAGGGGGTGTTGTACGCCTTCCGCGACGCCTTCGCCATCCGGCCCCTGGTGCTGGGCCGGGTGGACGGCGGCTGGGTGGTGGCCTCCGAGACCTGTGCGCTGGACCAGGTGGGTGCCCGGTGCCTGCGGGATATAGAGCCGGGGGAGCTGGTGGTGGTGCGTGGGGACGAGCTGAGTTGCCAACGGGTCCTGCGCTCGCCGCGGCGCGCCCACTGCGTGTTCGAGTACATCTACTTCGCCCGGCCTGACACGGTGCTGGTGGGCCGCACCGTGCACCGGGTGCGGCGCGCCATGGGCCGGGTGCTGGCCCGGGAGCACCCGGCGCACGCGGACCTGGTGGTGCCCGTACCGGACTCCGGGACCTCCGCGGCGCTGGGCTTCGCGGAGCAAAGCGGGATCCCCTTTGAGCTGGCCCTGGTGAAGAACCGGTACGTGGGCCGCACCTTCATCGAGCCAGACCCCCACCGCCGCGAGGGCGACGTACGGATGAAGCTCAACCCCGTCCGGGAGCTGGTGGCGGGCCAGCGGGTGGTGCTGGTGGACGACAGCATCGTCCGCGGCACCACCAGTGGCAAGATCGTACGGGTGCTGCGGGAAGCAGGCGCTCGGGAGGTGCACGTGCGCATCTCCTCGCCCCCGATCCGCTGGCCGTGCTTCTACGGAGTGGACACCAGCAGCCGCAGGCAGCTGGCGGCCGCAGAGCTGGATGTGGAGGCGATCCGCCAGAGGATCGGGGCAGACTCCCTGGGGTACCTGAGCCAGGAGGGGCTCGTGGAGGCCATCGGGCTCGCGCGGACGGAGCTGTGCATGGCATGCCTGGATGGCCACTACCCCACGGGCTCTCCGGATGAGCAGGAGGCGGGCCGGGCCGCGCTGGAGGCGGTCCCCTGACGCGGACCCTCACGTACCGGGATGTGGGGGTGGACGAGGGCGCCACCCAGAGGGTGTTGCGTCGGCTCGGCCCCCGGGTGGCTGCTACCTTCACCCCCCACGTGGTGGGAGGATGGGGTCTGTTCGGCGGCATGGTGCAGGTACCGCCCATGGAGGCTGCGGTGCTCGTGGCCTCGGTGGACGGCGTGGGGACGAAGGTGCTGCTGGCCCGCGGGCCGGAGGAGTTCCGTACCCTGGGGCACGACGTGGTGGCCCACGGGCTCAACGACGTGGCGGTGCACGGGGCGCGGCCGCTGTTCTTCCTGGACTACGTAGCGTCGGCCCGACTGGAACCCGAGGTCCTCGAAGGGATCCTGGAAGGTGTGGTGGACGCGTGCGCACGGTACGGGGTGGCGCTGGTGGGCGGGGAGACCGCGGAGATGCCCGGCGTGTACGCCAAGGGGGCGTACGATGTGGTCGGTTGCGCCGTGGGCGTGGCCGAACGCAGGACGCTGGTGGACGGGAGCCGCGTGCGGCCCGGGGATGTGTTGCTGGGACTTGCTGCAGACGGCCTGCACACCAACGGGTACACCCTCGCGCGGGCGGTGTTGGTGCAGAACCCCGGCGACCTCGACCGGTACGAGCCCGAGCTCGGCTGCACCCGCGCGCAGGCACTCCTGCGGCCGCACCGCTGCTACGCGCCGTCGCTCCTGCGTCTGGTGGACGAGCTGGGAGCTGAGCTCACGGCCATGGCGCACATCACCGGTGGGGGGATCCCCGGCAACCTGGTGCGGGTCCTGCCGGAGGGTTGTGCCGCGGAGGTGCGCGCGCACTGGGAGATCCCCGCGGTGTTCCGCCTGATCCAGCGCCTTGGACCGGTAGACGAACGCGAGATGTTCCGCGTCTTCAACATGGGGATCGGCGCGGTGGTGGCGGTGCGGCCCGCGCGGGCACCGCTGGCGGCGGAAGTGCTTCAAAGCTGCGGGGAGCAGGTGTACTGGCTGGGTGAGGTAGTGGAAGGCCCCCGGGATGTGCAGCTGGTGCTGGAGGGGCTGTGAGGGAGCGGGCACGGCTTGCGGTGTTGATTTCCGGCCAGGGGACGAACCTGCAGGCGATCCTGGACGCCACCCGGGACCCCGATTATCCGGCGGAGGTCGTGGTCGTGGTCTCGGATCGCCCGCAGGCCTTCGGGCTCGAGCGGGCCCGTCGCGCGGGCGTTCCGGCGTACGCGGTGGAGTGGGGTGGCGACGCGGCGGAGTTCGGCCGCCGGCTGCATCGCGTGCTCGAGCGCCACGGAGCGGAGTGGGTGTGTCTGGCGGGGTTCCTCAGGATCCTCGACGCCGAGTTCGTCGACCGCTACCGGGGTCGCATCCTCAACATCCATCCCTCGCTGCTGCCGGCCTTCGGCGGCCGCGGGATGTACGGCGAGCGGGTGCACCGCGCGGTGCTGGCCTCCGGCGCCCCAGAGAGCGGTTGCACCGTGCACTTCGTCACCGCGGAGGTGGACGCGGGTCCGGTGGTGGCGCAGGCCCGCGTGCCCGTGCTGCCGGGGGACGACGTGCAGAGCCTGGCCGCCCGGGTGGCGGAGCAGGAACACCGGCTCTACCCGGAGGCCATCCGCCGGGTGGTGACGGGTGAGGTGCGGTTCGAAGAGCGAGTGGCGCAACGGAGGTGACCGGTGGGACGGCGGGCGCTGTTGAGCGTGACGGACAAGACGGGGATCGTGGAGTTCGCGCAGGGCCTGCGGGATCTGGGGTGGGAGCTGATCGCCACGGGAGGTACAGCGGCCGCGCTGCGCGCCGCGGGCCTGGCCGTGATCCCCGTGGAGGAGCTCACCGGGTTCCCCGAGCTCCTCCGCGGCCGGGTGAAGACGTTGCACCCCGCGGTGCACGCCGCGGTGCTCGCGCGGGCGGAAGCGGAGGATCTAGAGGAGCTGGGGCGGCGAGGGATCGAGCCCGTGGACCTGGTGGCGGTCAACCTGTACCGGTTCGAGGAAGCGGCGGTACAGGGCGCGGGGTGGGAGGAGCTCGTGGAGCAGGTGGACGTGGGTGGCGTCGCTCTGTTGCGCGCGGCGGCCAAGAACGCCGACCGGGTGACGGTGCTGACCGACCCCGCGCAGTACCCGCAGGCGCTACGGGCCCTGCGGGAGCAGGGAGAGGTGCCGCGGGAGGTGCGCCGGCGGTGGGCCGCGCAGGCGTTCTTGCACACCGCGTACTACGACGCGGTCATCGCGCAGGTGCTGGCTGCCCGCACAGGCCTGGATCCTCTGGGGGACCGGTTCGTGCGGGCGTGGCGGAAGGCGCAGGACCTGCGGTACGGCGAGAACCCCCACCAGCGGGCCGCGGTCTACCGCGATCCCATCGCCGACCCCAGCTCCCTGGCCGCCGCGCCGTTGCTGGGCGGCAAGCCCCTGTCGTACAACAACCTGCTGGACGCGCAGGCCGCGTGGGGCCTGGTGCAGGAGTTCGGCGAGCCCGCGGCGGCGGTGATCAAGCACACCAATCCGTGCGGGTGCGCGGTGGCCCCTACTGTGCGGGAAGCGGTGGAGGGCGCGCTGCGCGGCGACCCCACCTCCGCGTTCGGCGGGATCGTCGCCTGCAACCGGCCGGTGGACGTCGAGTCGGCGCGCGCGCTGGAAGGGATGTTCCTGGAGGTGGTGGCGGCGCCTAGCTTTGTGCCTGAAGCCCTGGAGCGCCTGCGCGCCAAGCGCAACCTGAGGCTGCTCGCGCTCCACCCCGCCGCATCGGAGTTCGAGCTGCGCACCGTGGAAGGCGGAATCCTGGTCCAGGAGCCGGACCGCGTGGGGTGGGAAGGGGGAAACGTCCGCGTGGTAACCTCCCGGGAACCCACGGAGGAGGAGTGGCAGGCCCTCCGGTTCGCCTGGACCGTGTGCAAGCACACCAAGTCCAACGCCATCGTCCTGGCGCGGGGTACGGAGGTGGTGGGAGTGGGCGCCGGCCAGATGAGCCGGGTGGACAGCGTGCGCATGGCGGTGTGGAAGGCGGGCGAGCGCGCCCGGGGCGCGGTGCTGGCCTCCGATGCCTTCTTCCCCTTCCCGGACGGGGTGGAGGAGGCGGCTCGGGCCGGGGTGGTGGCCTTCGCGCAACCGGGCGGCTCGGTACGGGACCCGGAGGTGGTGGCGGCTGCGGAGCGCGCGGGCTGCGCCATGGTCTTCGTGGGCGTTCGCCACTTCCGACACTAGGGATGCCGAGCGTGCTAGCATGAGAGGCTGGGGATGGCCATGACGCACATCCTGCGGTTTAACGGACAACTCACCTACGAGCTGGAGGTGGCGGGGACGAGGAGGTCCCTGCCCCTGATCCAGGTGGGCCCGGACACCTGGATCGCGTACTACTACAGCCTGGGCGATACCGAGGTCATCGACCGGGCAGCCCGGCAGCTCGCGCCCCAGCTGGAAGGCTGCGAGATCTTCGCCACCACGGAGACGAAAGGGATCCCCCTCGCCCACGCCATCGCCACATACCTGGGCCTGAGGCCGTACGTGGTGTGCCGGAAGGAGATCCGGCCTTTCATGCTGAGCCCGCTGTCCGTGCGCTACAAGCCCATTACGGCGAAGACCGAGCAGGAGCTGTTCCTCGACGGGCGCGACGCGCTGAGGCTCCGGGGGCGGGCGGTCGGGCTGGTGGACGACATCGTGAGCACCGGGGAGACCCTGCAGGCGATGGAAGAGCTCGTCCACCGTGCGGGGGGACGGGTGGCAGCCAAGGCGGCGCTCTTGCTGGAGGGCGAGGATCGACCGGACGTCTACCACATGGGGATCCTCCCCGTGTTCAAGTCGAGCGACGGCTAGCCCACCTCGCTCTTCCGGCCACCCGAGGCTGCCACCGAAAGCTGGCGAACGCCACCCGATTCTTGCCCTCGGCTTTGGCTCGGTACAGAGCGTCGTCGGCCCGGGTGATCAGGTCCCGCGGGTTGGTGGCGTCCTGGGGGAAACAGGCAACTCCCACGCTCACGGTCACGCGCCCCTTGGGCATCGCCTCCGCGCCGGGAAGGACGAGGGCCGCCACGGTGGCCCGAACCCGCTCCAACACCCGTGCGGCGTCGGGAGGGCTCGTGGCGGGGAGCACCACGGTGAACTCCTCACCCCCGTAGCGAGCCACTAGGTCCGAGGCCCGCACGGAACCCACGATGGCCTGAGCCACATCCCGCAGGAGACGATCCCCTGCGGGGTGGCCCTGGGAGTCGTTGTACGCCTTGAAGTCGTCCAGATCCAGCATGGCCACCGCGAAGGTCTGGCCACTGCGGGATGCGCGCACCACCTCGTGGACCAGAAACTCCTCCAGGTACCGGCGGTTGAACACGCCCGTGAGCGGGTCGCGCAGGGCGATGTTCGCCAGCCTGCGGTTGGCCTCCTGGAGCTGGCGCGCGAGCTCGCGGGAGGTGCGCCTTTGCAGGTAGAGGCGCTCGGAGCTGGCGGCGGCCACGCCCGCCGCCGCGGCCACCGCGAAGGCGCGCGCCAGCTCCTGCCGCAGGACGAACCCGTCCGCCGGGCGCGCCAGGCCCAGGTAGCCGGCCACCATCAAGGCCGTGAGACCCAGGGTGGGCCAAAGGCGCGCGTGCCCGGCGGCCAGAGCGATGGCCACGATCCAGCCGTGCACGAGCACCGACCGGGTTGCCGGGGCGGCCGCCATGTACAGGTTCAGGAGGACAACGGACACCGCGAGCGGCAGGTAGACGAAGTGGGCGTCCCACGGGGCCACCCACCGGCTCCAGCCGGTGGCAGCCATGAGGTACAGGCCGGCCAGGCACAGCGCCGTGACGGCCACCAGCTGCAGCAGGATCCCCACCGGCACCGCTTCCTGCCCGCGCCCTCCGCTGAGGGGGATCAGCGTGAGGCCCGTGGCGTAGCCGGCCGCGGACAGGAGGATCCCCCGGCACCTGGCCCTCCGGCGGCGCAGCTCTGCCGGATCACGGTGATGATCCCACAAGCCCATCGGCGAGCGGATTAGCAAAAACCCTGCCGGACTTCTAAACGAGCTCCACGTCGTGCGGAAGGCTCTCGCGCAGCCCCGCCGGAGTGATCCGGACAAACCGGGCGTTGTGCTGAATCTCCGGGATGGTCCGAGCGCCGCAGTAGCTCATCCCGGACCGTAGCCCACCCACCAGCTGGCGCAGGACGTCCGCCACCCGACCCCGGTAGGGAACCAGCGCCTCCACCCCCTCCGCGACGATCTGTCCGATGTCCTCGTCGTCCAGGGGATTGTCGAGAGCCTTCCTGCGCGCCGTGGCCCACAGGCTCGCCATACCCCGGTAGGTCTTGTACTGCCGGCCGTTGCGGATGATGGTGGTGCCCGGGCTCTCTTCGGTCCCCGCCAGCAGGTTTCCCAGCATGACCGCCGCGGCGCCCGCGGCCAGGGCCTTGGTGATGTCCCCAGAGGACCGGATGCCGCCATCTGCCACCACGGGGATCCCGTGCTCCCGCGCGGCGCGGGCGCACTCCAGGATCGCCGAGAGTTGCGGGACCCCAGCTCCGGTGACCACCCGGGTGGTGCAGGTGGAGCCGGGCCCAACCCCCACCTTCACGGCGTCCGCGCCCGCCTCGATGAGATCCAGGGTCCCCTCGGCGGTGGCCACGTTGCCCGCCATAAGGGGCACGTGGGGAAAGCGGCTGCGAAGGGTACGGACCGCCCGCAGCACCACATCCGAGTGGCCGTGCGCCACGTCCACCACCAGCAAGTCCACCCCTTCGTCCACCAGCGCTTCCGCGCGCTCCAGGTAGTCGCCCCGCACCCCCACCGCGGCCGCAACCCGCAGCCTCCCCCGCTCGTCCTTTGTGGCGTGCGGGTGCTGCATGCGGCTGCGCAGGTCCCGGCTGGTCACGAGGCCCACGAGCCGGCCCTCGGAGTCCACCAGGGGCAGCTTCTCGATGCGGTGCGCGTGCAGGATGCGCTTCGCCTCTTCCATGGTGATGCCCGGAGGGGCGGTCACCAACCGCTCCCGGGGCGTCATCACGTCCCGCACAGGCCGGTCCAGATCATCTTCAAATAGCAGGTCGCGGGCGGTGACGATCCCCACGAGCCGTCCCCCCTCGACCACCAGTAGCCCTGCGGATCCGTGCTCCTCCAGGAACGCCAACGCCTCCCGCAGGGTCTGGTGCGGGGCGATGGTGTACGGCTCTTCGATCACGATGCTCTCCGCGCGCTTCACCCGCCGCACCTCCGCCACCTGCCGCTCCACCGGGAGGAACCGGTGGATGACCCCAAGGCCCCCTTCCCGGGCCATGGCGATGGCCATCTCGCTTTCGGTCACCGCGTCCATGTTCGCACTCAGGATGGGGATGGCCAGCTCCACGCCGCGCGCGAGCCGGGTGCGGGTGTCCACCTGCCCGCGGCTTTCCACCGGCGACCGGCGGGGTACCAGCAGTACGTCGTCGAAGGTCAGGCCCAGGGGTACACGGTCGAGCTCCATGCGTGATCCTCCTTCCTCACACCGCCCTGCAATCATGCTACGCTTCTTCGGAGCACCCACCACAAGGCGGCCGCGGCACCGGTGCCCGTTGCCAGGAAGTTGGTCCAGCCGCCTCCCCAGGCCTTCATTCCACGGATCCGCTCAGCCTGACCGCCGCAGGAGCATCGCGGGGTGTCGCCAGGCCGGCCGCAACGCGGACAGCGGA
>JBEQAH010000068.1:0-8796 GCA_041640435.1 bacterium
CGCACCGGCGCGTGGCAGGCGGGGCAGGCCAGCAGCTCGACCAGAGCGGGGTCCAGACCCTCGGGCGTCCCGTGCACGGGCAGAGGGTTCGCCGCGACGGTCGGGGATTCCCGCTACTCCACGGTCACGCTCTTGGCCAGGTTGCGGGGCTGGTCGATGTCGTGCCCCCGCTCCCGGGCCACCCAGTAGGCCAGCAGCTGCAGGGGCACGATGCTCACCACGGGACTCAGGAAATCGTGGGTGCGGGGCACGCGCAGCACTTGGTCCGCGTGCTTTCCGATCTCCGGGTCGTCCTCGTAAGCCACGGCGATCACCCGCGCCCCTCTGGCCTTCACCTCCTGGAGCCCGGAGATGGTCTTCTCGTACACGTGCCGCTGGGTCAGCACCACCACCACCGGGGTGCCCGGGGTCACGAGGGCGAGGGTGCCGTGCTTCAGCTCCCCCGCGGGCATGGCTTCCGAGTGGATGTAGGAGATCTCTTTGAGTTTGAGGGAACCTTCCATGGCCACCGCGTAGTCTAGCCCGCGGCCGATGAAGTACACGTGCTCGCAGGAAGCGATCTCCCGGGCCAGCGCCTCCACGGGCGCCGCGTGGTTCAGCACCTCCTGCACCTTCCGGGGAAGGAGGGTGAGCTCCTCAACCAACTGCCGGATGGTTTCCGGCGCCATCGCGCCCCGCATCCGAGCCAGATGCAGCGTGAGCAGCACCTGGCCGACCAGCATGGTCAGGTACGCCTTCGTGGATGCCACCGCGATCTCCGGGCCGGCCCGGGTGTACAGGACATCGTCGGCCTCTCGGCTCAGGGTGCTGCCCACCACGTTCGTCACCGCCAGGACCCGGGCACCCCGGGCCCGGCACAGTCGGGCTGCCGCGAGGGTATCTGCGGTCTCTCCGGACTGGCTGATGGCGACCACCAAGTGCCCGGGTTGGACCAGCGGGTCCCGGTAGCGCAGCTCGTGCGCGTACTCCGCCTCAGTGGCCACCCGCAGGACGCGCTCGAACAGGTACCGGCCCAGAAGTCCCGCGTGGTAGGCGGTGCCGCAGGCGGTGATCCAGATCTTCTCCAGGCCCCGGGCGAAGCCGGTGTCCAGGTGGACGCCCTCCAGCGCGACCGACTCCGGGCCGTCCAGCCGGCCCATGAGGGTTTCTTGCAGCGCCCGGGGCTGCTCGTAGATCTCCTTCAACATGAAGTGGGGGAAGCCGCCGCGCTCGGCCTGCTCCGCCGTCCACGTCACGTGCAGCCGCCGCCGAGCGACGGGCTGCCCTTGTAGCGTCTCCACCCGCACACCGTCGCGGGTCAGCACCACCAGATCGCCGTCCTCCACCACCATCACATCGCGCGTGTAGGGCAGGAGGGCCGGGATGTCGGAGGCCAGCATCATCTCGCCCTTGCCGAAGCCCACCACCAGGGGGCTGATCATCCGAACGGCTACGATGCGGCCGGGCTCGTGGGCGCACAGGACCACCAGGGCGTACGCGCCCGAGGCTCGGGAGACCGCCCTGCGGGTGGCCTCCACGATGTCGCCGCGGTACTCCTCCTCGATCAGGTGTGCCAGCACCTCGGTGTCCGTGTCCGATCGCAGCCGGTGTCCCCGCGCCGTCAGCTCCTCCCTCAAGGGCAGGAAGTTCTCGATGATCCCGTTGTGGATCACCACGAACCGGCCTGATTCATCCGCGTGGGGGTGCGCGTTGGTGTCTGTGGGCTGCCCGTGGGTGGCCCACCGGGTGTGTCCGATCCCCACGGTGCCCGGGAGGGGTTCCCGCTCCAGGATCTCCCGCAGCCGCTCCAGTTTGCCGGCCGCCTTGCGCACGGCCACGGTGCCGTTGTGCGCCACCGCCACCCCCGCCGAGTCGTACCCCCGGTACTCCAGACGGGCGAGGCCATCCAGCAGGATGGGGGCCGCGGCCCGGCCCCCGACGTAGCCCATGATGCCGCACATCCGCGTCTCCTCCTCGGCCCGGGCCTGCCGGAGCCGTCCTCGTCTACTGGCCTGCTACCGCCGCCTCCGCTTCCCGGCGGACGGTGAACTCCCTGTCCAGTGCCTCCAGGCGCGCCACGATCCCCCCGTACTCCAGCTCCGACATGGGGAGCATGGCGGGCCCGAAGAAGCCTTGCTTGCGCATCTCCATGGCCTTCGCGGCCACCTGCTCGCGCACGTGGGTCCAGAAGGGGTCCGCGAACAGATCCGTGGGCTCCGTGAAGCGGCCCTCGTGCACGGAAAAGGCCAGCCCCGAGACCATGGGGCAGCAGAAGAACGTGCTGGCCGGCGTGTTGATGGGCACCGGCATCAGCGGCAGGTTGTGGCTCCCCCGGGTGTCTCCGGCTACGAAGGGCGCGAGAGCGAAGGGCGGGCCGAACTCCTCGGTGGCGGGAAAGATCTTCTGCACCCGCACGATGGCCACGGGGTCGTCCTTGCCCACGTAGCGTCCCGCGATGTTGCGCAGCCGCGTGGTGGAGACCGCCGCCGCCTGCTCCTGCGGGTACTTGCGGGACCAGATGGACTCGATGACGTACCGGTGGGTGTCCCGCAGCAGGGCCGCGATGTCGTACAGGCGCTCGGGCGCATCCAGGACGATCACCCGGTCGCCCTCCGTGTAGTCCACGTCCATGATCCGGAACCGGAAGCCTTGGTGCAGCTCTGGGGACAGCAGCAGCCCTGAGGAGTACATGGGGTCCGCGAAGGCCAGGTACAGGGGTAAGTTGAAGGCTCCGGGCTCGGTCTTGTCCGCAGCGAACACGACCACGGCCTCGTTGGGCCGCTCCTCGAACTCCATCTCCGCGGCCGCGGGGCCCAGCCCCCGCACGTTGCCTGAGAAGGCGTCCTTGAGCAGGTCCTGGCCCGCGCCGTACAAGCCCTGCCGCTTGGCCACCTCCGCCCCCTCCTTGAACGCCTCCCACGCGAGGGCGTGCACGTCCGCGTCGCCGACCCCGCGGCGGTGGGACAGGATCAGGCACACGTCGTCCCCGGTGTGCGTGACGTACGCATCGATCAGGAGTCGGCCCCGCTCGGGCAGCACGCGGTCGCGCACCGCATCCAGGAGTTCCCGGCTGGGCAGGGTGTGCCCGCCGACGCTGCCCACGTCTGCCTTGATGACACTCAGGGTGGTCCGCATCGCCCATCCTCCTCCCGTGGTGAAATGCGGTCTACGACCCCGCCGGGCTTCAGATCCAAGCCCGGGTCGGTCCAGGTCTGGTCTGGCAAGGGGAAGCCGCCGCGCGTAGGTGGGACGCCCTGCGCGACGATCCGGGACTTCGCGTGCCGACCGGCAGCCCTTTGTCCCGGGGTCACCCCCGAGCTTTGTCAGCTGCCTTTTTGCGGACCGGATGGGTTTCCGGAGGCCCGCCGGCCGGGCCTGGGGTCACCCGCCGAGCAGGAGGCCACGCCTCCCGTCGAGATCCCCCTCCTCGTCAACCCGCAGCGACGCTGCGGGTCCTGGCGCTCGGACCCACCTCGTTCCCCTATCACCTCCTCCCAGATTTCTAACTCGTTGTCTACCAGACGCCCGCGCCCACCGCAACCCACCGGCTGACCGAACCGAATGCGTCCGAACGGTCTGTGACTCGAGCCGGAGGAGGGTATCCCGTCCCGGACCAGCGGAGCGAACCGGGGTTGACCCGGCGGGCCTGGGGCGAGGTCCTTACGACGCAGCTTCCCAGGCACGGCGCACCGCGACCGCCACAAGGCCCAGCACCACGGCCACTAGGTTTGCGGCGAGATCCAGGATCTCGGCCCCACGATACGGGACGAACGCCTGTACGCCTTCGAGGAGTGCCCCGTACAGCCACGCCACGGCTGCGGCGCGGACGCGGGGCGTCGTGCCGCTCAGGAGCACCGTCAGCACCGAGAAGCCCACCAGGTGGTACAGCGTCCCCCCAAACTGGACCCCTGAAGGACCCAGAGGCGGTAGGAGCCCGCCGACCCCTATGGCAGCCATCCACGCCAGGGTGATCACCCGATCTCGCCGGGCGATTCCTGCGCGGCGTCCCGCACGCACGCCACCAGCTCTTCTGCAAGCTGCTCTGCGCAGTCTGGGTCCTCGTGCTCCACCATCACCCGGACCACGGGCTCCGTGCCCGAGGGTCGCACGAGCACCCGGCCGCGGCCGCATGTCCGTCGCTCTGCGTCCTGCAGGCGCTGAACGACCGCGGGGTGCTCTGTTACCCGATCCCGGGACCGGGCCGGCACGGGCACGTTGCGCAGCACCTGCGGGTAGCGAGGCACCCGACCCACCAGCTCACTGAGCGGCTTCCCGCTGTGCACCATGGCGCCCACGAGCTGGATTGCGGTGAGCAGCCCGTCCCCCGTGGTGCTCAGGTGGCGGAAGATCACATGCCCGCTCTGTTCGCCCCCGAGCGGGGCACCCAGCGCTTCCATCCGCTCCAGCACGTACCGGTCTCCCACCGGGGCCCGCACCACCTCAATCCCCTCGGCCCGCAAAAGCCGCTCCACGCCCAGGTTCGTCATCACGGTGACCACCACCACCGGAGGCTGTAGTCGGCCCTGCGCCCGCAGGTGACGCGCGCACACGGTGAGGATCAGGTCACCGTCCACCACCTGGCCCCGCTCATCCACAGCGATCACCCGGTCGGCGTCGCCGTCGTGCGCAAACCCCACGTGTGCCCCGTGCTCCCGAACCGCCTGCTGAAGCGCCTCCGGGTGGGTGGACCCGCAGCGCACGTTGATGCGCGCTCCATCCGGCTCATCGTGCAGCGCCACCACCTCCGCGCCCAACAGGCTCCACAGCTCCGGCGCCACGCGGTAGGCGGCACCGTAGGCGCAGTCCACAACCACCCGCAACCCCGCCACCCGCGGCGCGTTTCGAACCAGAAACCGGAGGTAGCGCTCTTCGGCATCCACCAACTCTGTGGGCACTCCCACCTCGACACCCACGGGCCGGGGGGCTCTTGCTCGCAGGGCATCCTCGATGGCGTCCTCCACGTCGTCGGCCAACTTGCGGCCATCCGGGCCGAAGAACTTGATCCCGTTGTCCTCGATGGGGTTGTGGGATGCGGAGATCACCACACCGGCGTTTGCGCCCACATCTCGCGTGAGGTACGCCACGGCAGGGGTGGGCACGATCCCCGCCCGCACCGGGCGGGCTCCCGCGGAGCACAGGCCGCTCACCAGAGCCGCCTCCAGCATGGGTCCCGATCGCCGCGTGTCCCGGCCCACCAGGAACAGGCCCCGCGGGCCCAGTACGTGGGCTGCGGCCCGGCCGAGGGCGAGGGCCATCTCCGGGGTCAGGGTGTCGTTGGCGACCCCGCGCACGCCGTCCGTCCCGAACAGCTGCCCCACCTCTATCTCCGACGAAGCGTCACCGCCACCTCCTTGGGGTCCACCCACGCCACCACCACGCCTTGCGGGACCTCCAGCCGCACCGGCAGCCTCGCAGATCCTGCCTCCTGGCCCGTGAGGGACACGTAGGCTTCCACCTGGTCTGCGCGCAGCCGTTCTAAGGCCTCCTTCGGACCCACCACGGCCAACCGCACCGCGGAGGGCCGGAGCACCACTTCTAGCGCGGGGCTTGCACCCCGCACGCGCACCACCACCGCGAACTCCCGGGAAACCGGCGTGGGCAACACCGCCACCCGCACGGAGACGGTGGACTCCCCGTCCGCCCGCACCCGGGGAGGTAGTTGCAGCCGAACCCGGCGCCGCAGCTCACCCTCCACCGCGCTCACGTCTACCGGCTCGGTGAGCACTACGGAGAGGCCTACCACCGCGTCCTGAGGTCCCCGCACGGTCACCACCGACGGGCTGGCCTCCAGCAGCGCCACGGAAAGCCCCGGTGGCGGCTGTCCGATCACCGTCGGGACTACGGGTACTGTCCGCACCAACGTACCCTCGCCCACGGGGACCGTGACTTGCACGTTCTGCGGCTGCACCGCAAGACCCGAAAGCTCCGCGCCGCTCGCGTCCACCACCCGCACCCGCAGGCTCTGGGTCAGCGAGGTGCGCAACCCGGCCACGTCCACCGCCACCCAGGCCCGCTGAACCTGCTGCACCAGGGAGCGGGGCCCCTGAACTGTCACGCGGGCGGGCTGTACCCCGGGCTGTCCCAAGACCACACCAGGCGGCGGCATCCCCTGAAGGACGACTTCCACCGAGACCTGGCGGCGTGCCACCGCGTCCACCGACGCCACAACCTCATCGGGCTCCAGGGAGACCACCTGGACTCCGGATGCGGAAATCTGCGCGCGCACGGGCACCCGGTACTCCCCGGGCTCGGTGACCTCACTGAGATCCACGTACGCCTCCAAGGACTTTGATCCGAGCTCGGCCACGGCGGACCTGGGCCCCCGTACCCTGGCCTCCACCCGCGAGGGCAGCCGCAGGACCTGCAGACCCACGGGAAGGCCTCGCGCGCGCAGCTCCACGGCCACGACCCGTTCCACCTGCGGGTTGCGATCGGCCCCCACCATGTACCACAAGGCCACAGCCACAGCCAGGGACAGGGCCCGGTACAGGTTGCGCTCGCGGGTCCGCACCCGACCACCTCCTCACGCGCCACTCCGCCACGGCCACGGCGTGGCGGTGCGTGCAGGGGGGGGCGCGAACAGTCGCAGCAGCTCCGCCCGCAGCTCCTCCTCGCTCAGCCCGCGCTGGAGGGTCCCGTCGCGGGCGAGGGACACGGTCCCCGTCTCTTCCGAGACCGCCACGGCCACCGCGTCCGTACCCTCCGTGATCCCCACCGCGGCCCGGTGCCGGGTCCCCAGGGCCCGGCTCAGCAGGGGGCTCTCGCTCAGGGGCAGCACGCAGCCTGCGGCGAGAACGCGGTTGCCGCGCACGATGACCGCCCCGTCGTGGAGAGGCGTGTTCGGGTGGAAGATGTTCAGCAGCAGCGGCACGCTGAGCAGCGCGTCCACCCGGACTCCCGTCTCCGCAAAGTCGCCCAAGCCGGTCCGCCGCTCCAGCACCACCAGCGCGCCGTGCCGGCGCTCGGCCAGGACCCGGGCGGCCCGGGCCACGTCGTGGGCTAGGCGCAACGCCACCTCTCGGTCAAGGGGCCCTACACCCCAAAGGAAGCGGCCGCGGCCGATCTGCTCCAGGATCCGCCGCAGCTCGGGTTGGAACAGCACGAGAAGGGCCACGGGGATAATCCCCCCCAGGTATCCGAGGATGGCCCGCAGGGTGTGCAGGCCGAGCGCCGTGGCCGCCGCGTACGCCACGAAGAGCACCGCCATCCCCTGCACCAGTTGGACCGCCCGGGTTCCGCGGATGAGCACCATCAGCTGGTAGACCACGAACGCCACGATGGCGATGTCCACCAGGTCGTTGGGCCGGACGGCTACGGGTAACGACATGGGTCTCCGCTCATAGAACGAGTGCCAGCAGGGCTTTTTGCACGTGCAGCCGGTTTTCGGCCTGATCGAGGACCGCGGACTGGGGACCGTCCAGCACGTCGTCGGTGATCTCCTCGCCCCGGTGCGCCGGCAGGCAGTGCAGGACCACCGCCGCGGGGTCTGCCAAGCTCAGCAGATCTGCGTTCACCTGGTACGGCCGGAACGCGAGGACCCGCTGCTCCCGCTCAGACTCCTGCCCCATGCTGGTCCACACGTCGGTGTAGACCGCGCAGGCGCCCGCCACCGCCGCGCGGGGGTCGGTACCCACCTGAACCCGGGCGCCCGAGCGCGCTGCGGCCGCGGCCGCAGCGTCCAGCACCGCTCCCTCTGGGCCATACCCCGGGGGTGTCGCCACGTCCACCGACAGCCCCACCTTCGCGGCAGCCAGCAGGAAGGAGTGACAGACGTTGTTCCCATCACCCACCCAAGCAACCTTCCGCCCGCGGAACCCTCCCAGTTTTTCCTCCAGCGTGAGCAGGTCCGCCAGCGCCTGGCAGGGGTGCTCCCGATCCGACAGCGCGTTCACCACGGGGACGGGAGCAGCGTCCGCCATCTCCTGGAGGGTCCTGTGCCGGTACACCCGCGCCACGATCCCGTGCACCCACCGGCCGAGGTTCCGCGCCACGTCGGCGGCTGTCTCCCGCCTACCGAGCTGCACGTCCTGGGGGGCCAGGTACACCGCGAACCCGCCCAGCTCGCGCACACCCACCTCGAAGGTGACGCGGGTTCGCAACGACGGCTTTTCGAACAGCAACGCCACGGACTTGCCCGTGAGCGCCGGGTGCGTCAGCCCGGCCCGCCGCTCCCGCTTCAGGTGGCGTGCCAGATCCAGGACCTCCCGGATCTCCTCCGGCGACAGGTCCTCCATGCCTAACACGTCCCGACCGCGCAGTCCCATAGTCCCTCCCGTGGAGCAGTTCGGCGGCTATAGCACTCAGTCCTGTGGTGTCTCAGCCGGTGGTCTGCACGCCTGCGGCGATGCCGTTCACCGTGAGGCCCACCGCCTCCCGCAGCGCGGGATCATCGGGAGTCCGGCGCCGCTCCCGCAGAAGCCGCACCTGCACGTGGTGGAGCGGGTCCACGTAAGGGTTGCGCAGGCGGACCGACCGCTGGAGCACCGGCGAGTTGTCCAGCAACTCCCGCTGACCTGTGACTTCCATCACCCGGCGCACCGCCCGCTCGTACTCCTCCCGGATACGGCCGTAGATCCGCTCCCGCACCCCCTCGTCCTCCACCAGTTCCGCGTACAGACGGGAGATCTCCATGTCCGCGGTGCCTAGGCTGATCTGGGCGTTGTCCACCACGGACCGGAAAAACGGCCAGTCCGCGTACATGGCCCGCAGCTCGCTCAACCCCTCCGGCTGGTCCCGGATGAATCCATCCAGCGCCGTCCCGATTCCGTACCAGCCGGGCAGATTGGTGCGGGTCTGCGTCCAGCTGAACACCCACGG
>JBEQAH010000069.1:0-8752 GCA_041640435.1 bacterium
GCGGAATTGTGGCCCGGATCCCCCAGCAGCTGGCGGCCACCGCGGCGCAGGTGCGCGTGGGCACCACCTCGGTGGGGTGGCTGCTGGCGGACGTGGTCATCGTGCTGGCCAGCATCGTGGCCGTGGTACTGGTGACCCAGGCCTCCCGGCGTATCCCCGTGCAGTACGCAAAGCGCGTGGTGGGCCGCCGAGTGCTGGGCGGGCAGACCACCCACATCCCCCTGCGGATCGTGCAGGCCGGGGTCATCCCCATCATCTTCGCCATCTCGGTGTTGCAGTTCCCGGCCACGGTGGCGTCCTTCGTGCGCTGGGAGCCGCTGGTGGAGTGGGGCAACCGGCTCCAGCCGGGCCAGCACCCGCTCGGCACCGTCCTGTACGCGGTCCTCATCGTGGTGTTCACCTACTTCTACACCGCCGTGCAGTTCGACCCGGACGAGATCGCGGACAACATCAAGAAGTACGGGGGCTTCATCCCCGGGATCCGGCCTGGCCGGCCCACCAGCGAGTTCCTCACGAAGGTGACGGAGCGACTCACCTTCGTGGGAGCTCTGTTCCTGGCCGCCATTGCGGTGTTCCCCCTGCTGTTCCGCGAGAGCGTAGGCCTGACCCTCTACCTGGCCGGGACCTCTCTGCTGATCGTGGTGGGCGTCGCTTTGGAGACCATGAAGCAGCTCGAGGCGTACGTGCTCATGCGGCACTACGAAGGGTTCATGCGGTGAGGCTGGTCTTCCTCGGCCCCCCCGGTGCGGGCAAGGGGACGCAGGCGCGCCGGCTCGCAGACCGCTACGGGATCCCTCAGGTGGCCACGGGCGACATCCTCCGGGAGGCCATCGCCTCCGGAAGCGAGCTGGGGCAGCGGGCCCGCGCGTACGTGGAGCGGGGAGAGCTGGTGCCCGATGAGGTGATGCTGGCGGTGGTGGAAGAACGCCTGCGTAGAGCGGATGCGCAGCGCGGCTTCATCCTGGATGGTTTTCCCCGCACCGTGGCGCAGGCCGAAGGGCTCGATCGCCTCCTCCGGAGGTTGGGCTGGCGGTTGGACGCCGTGGTCCTCTTTGAGGTGCCGGAGGAGGCCCTGGTCCGACGCCTTGCTGGACGCTGGACCTGCCCGGCGTGCGGCCGGGTGTTCCACGACGTCTACAATCCCCCGCGCACACCGGGGGTATGCGACGCGGACAGCACCCGTCTCGTGCAGCGGGAGGATGACCGGCCCGAGACCGTGCGCCGCCGGCTGGCGGTGTACGCGGAGCAGACGGCACCTCTGGTGGAATACTACCGCGCCCGGGGCCTGTTGCACCGCGTGGATGGCTCGCGGGACCCTGAAGCAGTCACTGACGCCATCGAGGGGATCCTGCGGCGCTCGGTGGAGGTTCGGTAGCCATGCCGGTGGCAGGGGTGTTCGTTAAGAGCCCTCAGGAGATCGAGCGGATGCGGCGGGCGGGCCGCGTGGCCGCCCTGGCCCTGCGGGAGGTGGGCCGCGCGGTGCGGCCTGGGGTTTCGACCGCGGCCCTGGATCGGATCGCGGAGGAAGCCATCCGGTCCAGGGGCGGCGTGCCGTCGTTCCTGGGTTACCGAGGCTTCCCCGCGAGCGCCTGCATCTCGGTGAACGACGAGATCGTACACGGGATCCCTGGCCGCCGCATCCTGCGGGCGGGTGACCTGGTCAAGGTGGACCTGGGTGCCCTGGTGGACGGCTATCACGGCGACGTGGCGGCCACCTTCCCGGTCGGGTCCATCCCGGCGAGGCTTCAGCGCTTGGTGCAGGTGACCGAGGAGGCGCTGCTGCGGGGAATCGAAGCCACCAGGCCGGGCGCCCGGCTGGGCGACGTGGGTTGGGCCATCCAGTCGTTCGTGGAGGCACACGGGTACTCCGTGGTCCGGCAGTTCGCCGGGCACGGCGTCGGCCGGTCGCTCCACGAGGACCCCCAGGTGCCGAACTTCGGGAGGCCCGGCAAGGGTGTTGTGCTGCGGCCTGGCATGGTCCTGGCCGTGGAACCCATGGTGAACGAAGGCACGTGGCGGGCGGTGGTGGATGGAGACGGCTGGACGGTGCGGACCGCGGACGGAAAGCTTTCCGCACACTTCGAGCACACCGTGGCGGTGACCGAGGACGGGTACGAGATCCTGACCCTGTTAGACGACGGGGAGAACCCCTGGTAGAATAAAGTTTCGTGCGGCCGAGGTCTGAGGGATGACGGCGAAGAAAGAAGCGGCCATCGAGGTGGAGGGCACGGTGGTGGAGGTGCTGCCCAACGGGATGTTCCGGGTGGAGCTCCCCAGCGGGCACCGCGTCCTGGCCCACATCTCGGGGAAGATGCGCATCCACTTCATCCGGATCTCCCCCGGGGATCGGGTGAAGGTGGAGCTGTCGCCCTACGACCCCAGTCGGGGCCGCATCACGTACCGGTACCGGTGAGCGAGGTGAGGGCCGATGAAGGTGCGCGCGTCGGTGCGGAGGATGTGTGAGAAGTGCAAGGTCGTCCGGCGGGGCGGCCGGGTGCGGGTGATCTGCGAGAACCCCAAGCACAAGCAGAAGCAAGGCTGAGCGGGAGGCGGCGATGGCGCGGATCGCGGGGGTAGATCTGCCGCGGGACAAGCGGGTGGAGGTGGCCCTCACGTACATCTACGGCGTGGGACGGTCCCGAGCGTACGAGATCCTGCTCCGGGCCGGGGTGAGCCCCGACACGCGGGTGCGCAACCTCACCGAGGACGAGGTGAGCCGGTTGCGGGACGTGGTGGAGCGCCACTACCGAGTGGAAGGGGACCTGCGCCGGGAGGTGGCGATGAACATCCGGCGCCTGGTGGACATCGGATGCTACCGGGGCCTGCGGCACAAGCGCGGTCTCCCGGTCCGCGGGCAGCGGACCCGGACCAACGCCCGGACCCGCAAGGGTCCCCGGAAGACCGTGGGAATCAAGAAGCGGGCCGTGGCGAAGAAGTGAGGAGGTCGGAGGATGGCGAAGAAGGGCCGCACGCGCCGGCGGGAACGCAAGAACGTGCCCCTGGGGCACGCCCACATCCAGTCCACGTTCAACAACACCATCGTCACCATCACCGACCCCCAGGGGAACGTTCTGGCCTGGGCCAGCGCCGGGACCCAGGGGTTCAAGGGCTCCCGGAAAGGCACACCCTTCGCCGCAGGGCTGGCGGCGGAGGCCGCCGCCCGCAAGGCCATGGAGCACGGGGTGCGACAGGTGGAGGTGTACGTCAAGGGGCCTGGGCCCGGCCGAGAGGCGGCCATCCGGTCCCTTCAGGCCGCGGGGCTGGACATCAGCTTGATCAAGGACGTGACGCCGGTCCCCCACAACGGGTGCCGGCCTCCGAAGCGCCGGCGGGTTTAGTCGGCGCCCACAGCGAGACCCCGCAGTCCGGCTGAGAGGCGGGGTCCCGGAAGCTCGCCTTCCGGGTGCTGCCGGAACGGAGGGAACAATCCATGGGACGGTACCACGACGCGGTGTGCCGCCTGTGCCGCCGCGAGGGCATGAAGCTGTACCTGAAGGGCGACAAGTGCTACACGGACAAGTGTCCGGTGGTCAAGCGGGCCAAGCCGCCGGGCATGCACCCGCCCTCCCGCCGCAAGGCGTCCGAGTACGCCATCCGGCTGCGGGAGAAGCAGAAGCTGCGCCGCCTCTACGGAGTTCAGGAGGCCCAGTTCCGCCGCCTGTTCCAGGAGGCGGCCCGGTTCAAGGGGGTCACAGGGACACGGCTTCTCCAGCTGCTGGAGCTGCGGCTGGACAACGTGGTGTACCGCCTGGGCCTCGCGTCTTCCCGGAAGGAGGCGCGTCAGCTGGTGGCACACGGGCACGTGACCGTGGACGGCCGGAAGGTGACGATCCCATCCTACGTGCTGCGGCCGGGGCAGCGGGTGGGCCTGACGGCGCGGGGTCAGAAGAACGAGCGCGTGCGAACGCTGCTGGAGGGTGGGGGCCGGCAGCCGCCGGCCTGGCTCCAGTTCGACCCCCAGCGCGTGGAGGGCCGCGTGCTTTCCCTGCCGGGCCGGGAGACCATCGACGTGCCGGTGCAAGAGCAGCTCGTGGTGGAGTTCTACTCCCGGTAGGCGCGGGCATCTGAGGAGGGGGCGATGAGCATTTTTGGATTGTGGGAACTCACCAAACCCAAGGTGGAGTACGCGGAGCTGTCCGACACGTACGCGAAGCTGGTCGTGGAGCCGCTGGAGCGCGGCTTCGGCATCACGGTGGGGAACGCCCTCCGGCGGGTCCTGCTGTCCTCCATCCCGGGGGCTGCGGTGACCTCGGTGAAGATCGAGGGCGTGCTGCATGAGTTCAGCACCGTGCCCGGGGTGGTGGAAGACGTCACCCAGATCCTGCTGAACCTGAAGGAGCTCACCCTGCGGCTGCACACGGACAAGCCCAAGCTGCTGCGCCTGGAGGCGAAGGGGAAGCGGGAGGTCACCGCCGCGGACATCCAGCCCGACCCTGAGGTGGAGATCCTGAACCCGGACCTGGTGATCGCCACCCTGGACCGGCGAGACGCCCGCTTGGCCATGGAGATGGTGGTGGAGCGCGGCAAGGGTTATGTGCCCGCGGAGAAGCACCGCAAGAGTGAGCACGTGATCGGCGTGATCCCCGTGGACTCCATCTTCTCGCCTGTGCAGAAGGTGAACTACACCGTGGAAGACACCCACGTGAGCATGGGTGGCGAGCTGGAGCGGCTGGTCCTGGAGGTGTGGACCAACGGGGCTGTCCGTCCCGACGAGGCGGTGGCGGAGGCCAGCCGGCTACTCATCGATCACTTCCGCTTGGTGGGAGGCATCTCCGAGGGCGAGGGGACGGCCCCGGGCGGCGCAGACCCGGAGATGGCGCGCCTTATGGCCACCCCCATCGAGGAACTAGAGCTGTCGGTCCGCCCGTACAACTGCCTGAAGCGGGCCGGGATCCACACCATTGGGGACCTGGTCCAGCGCACCGAGGAGGAGATCGCCAACGTTAAGAACTTCGGCCGCAAGTCCCTGGAGGAAGTGAACGAGAAGCTGCGGGCGCTGGGGCTTTCCCTGCGCAAGGCCACCGCCTAGCTGGGAGGATCCGGGATGGGAACCGGGGTGAAGACGCGCAAGCTGGGGCGGGACTCCGGGGAGCGGAGAGCGCTGTTCCGGGACCTGGTCACCGCTCTGATCCGCTACGAGCGGATCCACACGACCGAGGCGAAGGCGAAGGAGGCCAAGAAGGTCGCCGACAAGCTCATCGCCCTGGCCCAGGAGGGTACCCTTCACGCCCGGCGGCAGGCGGCCCGGCTCGTGCAGGACAAGGAGGCGCTGCGCAAGCTGTTCCAGACCGTAGCCCCCCGCTACGCGCGGGGCCGGGGCGGGTACACCCGCATCGTAAAGGACGCACCCCGCCGCGGCGACGCGGCGCCCATGGCGTATCTGGAGCTGCTCGAGAAGTAGGGTCAGGGACGGTGTGTCGGAGCCCACGGCACTCATCGAGGTCGACCACCTCACCCACGTCTACCACGCGGGCACGCCGCACGAAGTCCGGGCTGTCTGGGACGTCAGCCTGACCATTCGCCCCGGGGAGTTCGTGGCCCTGGTGGGGGGGAACGGCTCCGGCAAATCCACCCTGGCCAAGCACCTGAACGCGCTGCTGCTCCCCACCGATGGCCGGGTCGTGGTAGACGGTCTGGACACGCGGGACCCTCACGCCCTGTGGGAGATCCGGCGCCGGGTGGGGATGGTATTCCAGAACCCAGACAACCAGATCGTGGCCACGGTGGTGGAGGAAGACGTGGCCTTTGGCCCGGAGAACCTGGGCCTCCCACCGGAGGAGATCTCCGGCCGCGTCGAGGAAGCTCTTCGGGCCGTAGGCATGTTGGAGTACCGGCTCCGGGAGCCGCACCTGCTGTCGGGCGGCCAGAAGCAGCGGGTGGCCATCGCCGGGGTCCTGGCCATGCGGCCGCGGTGCATCGTGTTCGACGAGGCCACCACTATGCTGGACCCCGAGGGCCGGCGGGAGGTCCTGGACACCGCCCACCGGCTCCGGGACCAGGAGGGGATTGCGGTGGTGCACATCACCCACAGCATGGAAGAGGCGGCGGAAGCAGACCGGGTGGTGGCGCTGCACGCGGGGCGCGTGGTGTTGGATGGCCCGCCGCGGGAGGTGTTCCGGGAGGTCCGGCGCCTGCGGGAAGTCCAACTGGATTTGCCAGAGGTGGCGCGGCTGCACGCCTGTCTGGTCCGTCGGGGCGTGAAACTCGGCGCTCAGGCCCTGCACCCCGCGGAGCTTGCAGACCAGATCCTGCGGCTGCGGAGGGCGGTCGTGTGAGCACCGGGGACGCCGTGGTGGCTTGCCAGGGGCTCACGCACGTGTACCTGCGGGGAACCCCGTTCGAGGCGGTGGCGCTAGAGGGCGTGGACTTGGTGATCCGCAGGGGCGAGTGCGTGGGGGTGGTGGGGCGCACGGGTTCGGGAAAATCCACCCTCGTGCAACACTTCAACGGCCTGTTGCGGCCCACGGAAGGCTCCGTGTGGGTGGACGGCGTGCGGCTGGATGGCCGCGGGGAGACGGTCCGGGAAGTCCGGCGCCGGGTGGGGCTTGTGTTCCAGTACCCCGAGCACCAGCTGTTTGAGGAGACGGTGTTCCAGGACGTGGCCTTCGGGCCACGCAACCTGGGCCTGGACCCTGAAGAGGTGGAGGAGCGGGTCCGGGAGTCCCTGCGCTGGGTGGGCCTGGACCCGGAGCGCTTCGGCCCTCGCTCCCCCTTGTCGCTGTCGGGCGGAGAGATGCGGCGGGTTGCCATCGCGGGAGTGCTGGCCATGCGCCCGAAGGTTCTGGTCCTAGATGAGCCCACCGCAGGCCTGGACCCCCGGGGCCGTCGGGAGATTCTGGAGCACATCCGCAGGTGGAGACGCGAGCAGCATCTCACGGTGGTGCTGGTCTCCCACAGCATGGACGACGTGGCGCGGCTGTGCGACCGCGTGGTGGTTCTGCACCGGGGGCGGGTGTTCCTGGACGCTCCGGTGCGGGAGGCGTTTGCGCAGGCCGACCGGCTCAGGGGCGTGGGGCTGGACGTGCCGCGGGTGACGGACGTTCTGCTCCGGCTGCGGGCCGGCGGGCTTCCGGTGCGGACCGACTGCCTTACGGTCGAGGAGGCCTGCGAGGAGATCGTGTCCGCCTTACAGGCCGGGGGGTCGGCGTGGAGCTCCTCCGAAGCCTGACCATTGGACAGTACGTGCCGCGGGCCTCTCCGGTCCACCGGCTCGACCCGCGCACCAAAGTGCTCGCCACCACCGCGCTACTAGTGGTGGTGTTCCTCGCCCGAGACTTCGCCGCACTCGGCCTGTTCGCGCTCTTTTTGGTGGTGTGTCTGCTTCTGGCGCAAATCCCCGTGGAGTTCGTCCTGCGAGGGCTCCGGCCCATCTGGTTCCTGTTGGTTCTCACGCTGCTCTTGCAGGTCTTCTTCGGGGCAGCTTCCGAGGGGACGGCGCTGTGGAGACTGGGGCCGTTGGTGGCCACGCGGGAGGGGCTGATGCAGGGCCTGTTCGTCACCGCGCGGTTGGTCCTCCTCGTGGTGGCTACCTCCCTGCTTACGTTCACCACCTCCCCGGTGGAGCTGGCGGACGGCATGGAGCGCCTGCTGAGGCCCTTCCGGCGGGTGGGGGTGCCCGCGCACGAGCTGGCCATGATGATGACCATCGCCCTGCGGTTCATCCCCACCCTGGTGGAGGAGACGGAAAAGATTATGAAGGCCCAGATGGCCCGGGGGGCGGACCTGGACACCGGGGGTCTCCTGCGCCGCGCGCGGGCCCTCGTCCCCATTCTGGTTCCTCTGTTCGTGAGCGCTTTCCGTCGCGCGGACGAGCTGGCGCTGGCCATGGAGGCCCGTTGCTACCGGGGCGGGGAGGGCCGCACGCGGATGAAGCAGCTGCGCTTCCGTGGGCCTGACGCCTTTGCGGCGGCGGTGGTGCTGCTCGCGAGCTTCATGGTCCTCCTTCCGGGCCGCGTCCGGTGGTAGGCGGTGCGCACCGTCAAGCTGGTCGTCGCCTACGAAGGGACGCGGTACGCCGGCTGGCAGCGCCAGCCGCACCGCCCGTCCGTGCAGGAAACGCTGGAGCGAGCCGTGGCGCTCGTGACGGGATCACCCACGCGGGTGGTGGGCGCTGGCCGCACCGATGCGGGGGTGCACGCCCTGGCTCAGGTGGCCCACTTCCGCACGGACTCGAAGCTGGCCGCGGAGCAGTTCACCGGAGCCCTCAACCACCACCTGCCGCCGGACGTGGCGGTGCGCCGCTCGGTAGACGCCCCGGACGGTTTCCACGCCCGCAGGGACGCGCGGTGGCGGGCCTACCGATACCTCATCTGGAACCGGCCCGGGCGCAACCCCTTTGTGCGGGACCGTGCCCTCCCCTGGGAGGGCGACCTGGACGTGGATCGGATGCAGGCGGCCGCAACACCGCTACGGGGTCGACGGGACTTCGCGGCCTTTAGCGCCGTCGGCAGCAAGCCCACCACCACGCTGTGCACCCTGTACCGGTTCCACGTACGCCGGCGGGGCCCGTTTGTGGTGGTGGACGTGGTGGCCGACCGGTTTCTTCGCCACATGGTGCGCATGCTGGTGGGAACACTGTTGGAAGTGGGTTGCGGAAAGCGGCCGCCCGAGAGCCTGCAGGAGGTGCTAGCGTCCAGGACCAGCCAGCGGGCGGGCCCGGTGGTGGCACCCGGCGGACTGTACCTGGTGGGGGTGGGCTATACTGAGTGGCGCGGGGGCCCGTAGCTCAAGGGTCAGAGCGGCCGGCTCATAA
>JBEQAH010000070.1:0-8743 GCA_041640435.1 bacterium
AGTGCTGTACAACCTGCAGGTTCTGCTGGTGATCCTCCTCAGCCGATGGGTGCTGCCCGGGGACGAGCGGCTGGGCCTGGGCCTGGTGGCCGGAAGTGCGGTCTGCCTGGTGGGAACAGCTGCGGTGCTCTTCGGCTGATCCGGCCGACTTTGCACTCCCGTCACACGCCCGCGGTACGCTACTGGTGATGCGGCGGCTCGTGTGGGCCGGGTTCGCCGGGTGGATCGCCTTCGGGGCCCTCGCGGTGGGGGGCGTGCCGGTGGGCGTACCCCTGTGGCTCCGGGACGTTCTCGGCGTGCGGACGCCCGTGGAGGCCATCGGCGAGCGCGCCTTCCGGGCGCTGGCTCCCGAGACCTTCGCCCTGCTGGTGAACCTGCTGGAGGACGTGGGACGCCGGTACCTGGGCGTTTCCCACTTTGCCAAGAGCGCTGCGCTGCTCGGCGCCAACGGGGTGGTGTTCGTGCTCGGGGCGTTCGGGGCGTGGGCAGTGGAACGCTGGGCTCCCAAGAACACCTGCACTATTCTCGCTGCCCTGGCGGTCGGGTCGTGGCTGGCCTGGTCGCTTCTGATCCTTCCCCTTGCGGGCGCGGGCTTGTTCGGCACCGGGCTCGGCCCGGCGGGTGCGGTGGCGGTCTCCTTGGCGGCGGGGAGTCTCCTGTACGCGGTGCTCGTGGCCGGAGTATCCCGGTGGCCGGACCGCAGGACTTCCGAGGGCGCGCCGTCGCGGCGTCAGGTGCTGAAGGACGGGGTGCGGCTCGTGGTGGCCCTGGTGGCGGGCTCGGCCTTTGGGTTGTGGCTTGAGCGCGCCGCCGCATGGGCGCAGTCGCTGTTCGAACGGATTCGGGGGCTCCCGCGCGAGGTGACGCCCAACGGCGAGTTCTACACGGTCAGCAAGAACTTTTTCGACCCGGAGGTGGACGCGCGGAGCTGGCGCCTGGAGGTCTCGGGCCTCGTGGAGCGGCCGCTGCGGCTCAGCCTGGAGGAGTTGAAGGCCCTCCCCAGTTACAGCCGGCCGCACACCTTTGAGTGCATCAGTAACCCGGTGGGCGGCGACCTCATCGGCAACGCGGTGTGGAAAGGGGTACGATTCCGGGACCTCCTGGAGAGGGCGCGGCCGCGGCCGGGCGCCCGCAAGGTGGTGTTCTGGTGCGCGGACGGCTACCACACGGCGGTGCCGCTCGCGGACGCACTGGACCCGGAGAGCTTCCTGGCGTATGAGATGAACGGCGAGGTGCTCCCGAAGTCTCACGGCTTCCCGGTGCGTGCGGTCATCCCCGGCCTGTTCGGGATGAAGAACCCGAAATGGATCACAAAGATCGAGCTCGTGGACAAGGACCACCTGGGCTACTGGGAGCAGCAGGGCTGGAGCGACGAAGCGGTGGTGAAGACCATGTCCAAGTTTACCGTCCCCACAGACGGCGCCGCGGTCCCCACGGGCACGGTGGGGGTGGGAGGGGTGGCGTACGCGGGAGACCGGGGGATCTCCGCCGTGGAGGTGAGTTTCGACGACGGCCGGACGTGGCGGCGCGCGCAGCTCAAGCCCGCCATGGGGAAGCACACGTGGGTGCTCTGGGGTTTGTTGTGGGAGGCGCGGCCCGGCCGCTACGTGCTCAAGGTACGGGCCAGGGACGGGGTGGGGACGCTGCAAGACGGCCGGAACCGGCCCCCTCTGCCGGAGGGCGCCACCGGGTACCACACCATCCGGGTCACCGTGCGCTGACGGCGCGGAAAACCAGCCGCAGGAAGCTTGCCTCGGGCAGATGGTTCCGCTAAGATTGAGAATGAGATTCATTCTTATCTATGAGGATGACGCGGCAGCGCCGGGAGATCCTCGCGGTCCTCTCCCGAACCCGGTCCCACCCGAGCGCGGAGGAGGTGCTCCGGCAGGTGCGGGCCACCCTCCCGCGGGTGAGCCTGGGGTCTGTGTACCGCAATCTGAAGATGTTGCGGGAGGCAGGGTTGGTTCGGGAGATCGTGACCGCAGAGGGGCGGCGGTACGACGCGGTCACCGCACCGCACCCGCACTTCGTGTGCGAGCGCTGCAGCCGGGTGTTCGACCTGGCGAGGCCCCTGACGGCTGGTGCGCTCAGGCGTGCACTGCCGCAGGGGTTCGCGGTGAGCCAGATCCACTTGGAGCTCAGGGGGACCTGCTCGGAATGCGCAAGCCAGCGGTGAACTCGTCCCGGATCGAGGACTACCTGCGCGCGGTCCTCCACCTGCGGACCCAGGGTCGGGTCACGCTGACCGCCCTGGCCCGCCGGTTGGGGGTTTCCGTGGCCTCCGCCCACGAGATGGTGGACCGGCTGCGGAGCGCGGGCCTGGTGACGTACTCACGGACAGAGGGGGTACACCTCACCCCGGAAGGGAGCCGCCTCGCCTTCGGCAAGGAGCGACGGTATCGCCTGTGCCAGCGCTTTCTGCAGGACGTGTTGGGCATGGACCCGCAGACCGCCGAGCGGGAGGCGCTGCGGTTCGAGCAGGGCATGACCCAGCTCGTGGAGCAACAGATCATCCGATTGTTCGCCCGCAGCCGTGCTCCTGAGCTGCAGGAGTAAGGCGGTCTTTGCCTTTCGGAAAAGCCGCGGCCCACAAGCCCGTCGAGAGGTTCGAATTCCTTATCCCCCGGGCCGGAAAGCCCATATACTGGTGCTGGAGAATCGGCGCATTCGGTCGATCTCTCCAGCCATGCGGAAAGGGGGTATGCGCCGTGAAACAGGTACTGAGCTCCCACAACCCCTTGGTCCTGATCCTCGCCCTCGTCACGGCGGCCGGCGTCGCGGGAGCAGTTTACCTCTATGCGGTGGCGACCGGCCGGGAAACCGCGGACGTGCGGAAGTCCTTCGGTGCGTTGTTTTTCGCCCTCGGAGTGTTCTCCCTGGGAGGTTTCGTCCAGCTCATCTGGTCGGACTGGGCCGGGTTCCCCGCCGGGCACTACTCGGAGCTGTTCGGGACCAGTACCGGGCTGTTCTCCCTCATGCTGATCATGGCCGGGTTCTACCTGTACACGGGGCTGGACCTTCGCATGCTGGCCTGGCCCGCGGCCGCCATGGGGCTGTTCCTGCTCCAGGGGGCGCGGGCGGTGGTGGACTTCGGGCTCACTCGGAACCCACCGGTGACGTTTGCCCTCTGGCTCTCAGCGGGGCTGGCCAGTGTGGGGATGCTCCCGTATGCCTATAGCCAAGGCGGCGCGCGGAGGACGTTCGCAATCCTCGGCGTCATCGTGCTGTTGGTCATGGCGCTCGCGGCGCTGATCACCGGGGCACTCGCCTTCTACGGCCACATCGCGGAGGTCGTACGTCAGCAGGCGCGCTGATCCAGCGGAGGAGGGGCGACGCGGATGATCGGGGCCCCGCGCCTGAAACGATGGCCGGCGCGGGGCCCGGTCGTGTAGAGAAGATACACGTGGCAGCGGGAGGGTCAGGTGGACAACGAATACGACTTGGTGGTCATCGGAGCAGGGCCGGGCGGATACGTGGGAGCCATCCGGGCCGCGCAACTCGGCCTGCGCACCGCCATCGTGGAACGCGACAAGCTGGGAGGGACCTGCCTGCACTACGGCTGCATCCCCACCAAGGCGCTGCTGCACGTCGCGGAGGTCGCCGAGTGCGCACGGGCAGCGCCGCGGGTTGGCGTGCGGGTGGACGGGGTCTCGGTAGACATGGCCGCAGTACACGGCTACCGGGAGCGCACCGTGGGGACCCTCCACCGCGGGGTGGAGTACCTCATGCGGAAGAACAAGGTGGCCACCTTCGCGGGCACCGCCCGCTTGCTGTCCCCCGAGCGGGTGCACGTAAGCCTGCAGGACGGATCTGAGACAGAGCTGCGGACCCGGCGGGTGCTGGTGGCCACGGGGTCCCGGCCGCGCAGCCTACCGTGGCTTCCCATCGACGGCCAGCGGGTGCTATCCAGCGACCACGTGTTGACCCTGTCCCAAGTACCCCGACACCTGGCCATCCTCGGGGCGGGGGTCATCGGGGCGGAGTTCGCCAGCGCCTTCGCGGCGCTCGGGAGCCAGGTGACGCTGGTGGAGATCCTGCCCAGGGTTTTGCCCGGTGAGGACGAGGAGGTCAGCGCTGCGGTGGAGAAGGCGTTCGTCCGAAGGGGGATCCAGGTCCACACGCAGGCCACCCTCAGGTCGGTGGAGGGGACCGCCGGGGGGTTGCAGCTCGCCGTGGAGAAGGAGGGCAAGGCCCTACAGCTGGAGGCCGATTACCTGCTCGTGGCCGTGGGGCGCGCGCCGGTCAGCGACGGGCTCGGGCTGGAAGACGTGGGCGTGGAGCTGGATCCTCAGGGGTTCATCCGCACGGACCGGCGTTACCGGACCACCGCCCCCGGCGTCTGGGCCATCGGCGACGTGATTCACGCCCAACCCATGCTGGCCCACGTGGCGTCCGAGGAGGCTGTGCGCGCCGTGGAGGACATGGCGGGGCAGGAGCCGGCGCCTCTGGACTACGACGCGGTCCCCCGGTGCACCTACTCCAGCCCTGAGGTGGCCTCCTTCGGCCTCACAGAAGCCCAGGCCCGGGAGCGGGGGCATGAGGTCCGGGTGGGCCGCTTCCCTTTCTCCGCGAACAGCAAGGCGGTCATCCTGCAGGACCGGGAAGGGTTCGTGAAGGTGGTGGCGGACGCCAGGCACGGCGAGATCCTGGGGATGCACCTGGTGGGCCCCCGCGTCACCGAACTCCTGCCGGAGGGGATCCTGGGCAAGAGCGTCGAAGCCACGATTCACGAGGTGGCCATGGCGGTACACGCCCACCCCACGCTCACCGAGGCGGTACACGAGGCCGCCCTGGACGCGCTCGGACGGGTGGTGCACCTGTAGACGGGGAGGGACGGGTATGAGCGCGAAGGAGGTGCGGGCTGAGGCCCGGCATGTGGAGCTCGGCCTCTCGGACGAGGATGTGCTCCAGATGTATTACTACATGGTACTGGCCCGGTCGCTGGACGAGCGCATGTGGCAGCTCCAGCGGGCGGGCAAGGCCATGTTCGTGATCTCCGGCCCGGGCCACGAGGGCGCGCAGGTGGGCATGATGTGGCCCCTGGACCGGAAGCACGACTGGTTTGTGCCGTACTACCGGTCCGTGGCTGCGGTGCTGGTGAAGGGGATGTCTCCCACGGAGATCCTGCTGGCCCTGCTGGCCAAGGCAACAGACCCCAGCAGCGGGGGCCGACAGATGCCTGCCCACTACGGGCACCCGCGCTACAAGATCCTGTCCACCAGCAGCCCCGTGGGCACCCAGTACCCCCACGCCGCCGGCCTCGCCTACGCGGCCAAGGTGCGGCGCACGGGCGAGGTGGTGCTGGTGACCATCGGAGATGGCGGCACCAGTCAGGGGGACTGGCACGAGGCGTTGAACTTTGCGGCCATCCACAAGGTGCCGTGCGTGTTCGCGGTGGAGAACAACGGCTACGCCATCTCCGTTCCCCTCAACAAGCAGATGGCGGTCCCCAGCGTGGCGGTGCGGGCGGCTGGCTACGGGATGCCGGGCGCGAGCGTGGACGGCTCCGACGTGCTGGAGTGCTATCGGGTGAGCAAGGAGGCGTACGACCGCGCCAAGCGCGGCGAGGGGCCCACACTGCTGGAGTTCCGGGTGGAGCGGCTGGGCTCGCACAGCAGCGACGACCAGCAGGAGCGCTACCGCCCCCGCGAGGAGATCGAGGCGGCGCGGCAGCGCGACCCCATCGTCACCTTCGGCCGGTACCTGCGGTCCGTGGGACTGTGGGACGACCAGCAGGAAGCTGCCCTGCGGGAGCGGGTCCGGCGGGAGGTGGACGCGGCCACGGACGAGGCGGAGCGGGCCCCAGACCCCGACCCCGCCACCGCCACCCGCCACGTGTACTACGACCCGGACCCTGACCACCCCGTGGACCCCGTGTGGTGGACGGGCCGCTAGGCCAAGGAGGGAGGGGCCATGCCGGAGCTGCGGTACGTGGACGCGCTGAACCGGGCCCACCACGAGGAGATGGAGCGGGACGAGCGGGTGGTGGTGCTCGGAGAAGACGTGGGACGCAAGGGCGGGGTGTTCGGGGTTACCCAGGGCCTGTACGAGCGGTTCGGCGAGGAGCGGGTGCTGGACACGCCGCTGGCGGAGTCAGCCATCGTGGGCTGCGCCATCGGCATGGCGTGCAACGGGCTCGTGCCCATTGCGGAGATCCAGTTCGCGGACTTCATCCACCCCGCCTTCGACCAGATCGTGAGCGAGGCGGCCCGCATGCGATACCGCTCCAACGGCAACTACGGGGTCCCCATGGTCATCCGGGTGCCCTACGGGGGTGCCCACGGGACCGCTCTCTACCACTCCCAGTGCGTGGAGGCGTTCTACGCGCACGTGCCCGGCCTCAAGGTGGTGGCCCCTTCCACCCCTTACGACGCCAAAGGGATGCTGAAGTCCGCAGTCCGCGACCCGGACCCCGTGTTGTTTCTGGAACACAAGCGCATGTACCGACTGGTGCGGGGAGAGGTCCCGGAGGGCGACTACACCGTGCCCCTGGGCCCGGCAGCGGTCCGGCGGGAGGGCCGCGATCTGTCGCTGTTCAGCTACGGGTGGACGCTGCACGAGGCCCTGGCCGCCGCGGAGACCGCCGCTCAGGAGGGGATTGAGGTGGAGGTGGTGGACGTCCGGTGCCTGCGGCCGCTGGACAAAGACACCATCCTGCGTTCGGTGGCGAAGACCAACAAGGCGCTCGTCGTGTACGAGGACAATCGCTTCGGGGGCTTCGGGGCCGAGCTGGCAGCGCTGATCGCCGAGGAAGCCTTCGAGGACCTGGACGGTCCTGTGGCGCGCCTGGCAGGCCCGGACGTACCCGGGATCCCGTTCGCGAAACCGCTGGAGCAGTGGTACTGGATCAGCCAGGACAAGATCTTGGAGGCGGTGCGCCGCCTGGCGCACTACTGAGGGGTGGGGATGGTTACGGACGTCCGCCTCCCACAGCTCGGCGAGAGCACCTACGAGGCCACCATCGGCCGGTGGCTGAAAGCACCCGGCGACCGCGTGGAGCGGTTCGAACCCCTCGTGGAGCTCATCACCGACAAGGTGAACGTGGAGATGCCCTCTCCCGTGGCCGGACGGGTCGTGGAGATCGTGGCCCAGGAGGGCCAGACGCTCCCCGTGGGAGCGGTGATCGCCCGGGTGGAGGAGGACGGCGTGCAGGCACAAGCCGCCGGGACCGAACCTGCGGCGCAGCCCGCGGCGGCACCGGAACCGGAACCGCCCGCCGCGCAGGCACCTGCTGAGCGGGCCGGGGTCGGCCGCCTGTCGCCCCTGGTGAGCCGACTCGTGGAGGAGCACGGGATCAGCGCCGAGGAGCTCCGGCAGATCCAGGGGACCGGAGTGGGCGGACGGATCACCAAGCAGGACGTGCTCCGCTACCTGGAGCGCCGCACGGCGGCCCCCGTGGTGGAAGCCCCGCGCCCTGCGGCGCCCGCCGCCGCGGAGCAAAGAGTTGCGCTTTCGCCCGTGCGCCGGGCCATCGCCGAGCGCATGAGCCGGGCCAAGCGCGAGATTCCGCACGCCTACGGGGTGGTGGAGGCGGACGTCACCGAGCTCGTGCGTTGGTACACGGCCCACCGGGAGGCGTTCGAGCGGCAACACGGGGTCCGCCTCACGTACACCGCGTTCTTCGCCCGCGCGGCGGTGGAGGCCCTGCGCGCCTTCCCTGTGGTGAACGCCCAGTGGTCCGAGGACGGGATCGTCATCAAGCCCCACGTGAACCTGGGAGTGGCGGTGTCCGTGGAGGACGGCCTCGTGGTGCCGGTGATCCACCGCGCGGAGGAGAAGAGCCTGGTGGGGCTCGCCCGGGAGCTGGAGGAGCTGACACGCCGGGCCCGGGAGGGCAGGCTCACCCTGGAGGACGTCCAGGGCGGGACCTTCACCCTCACAAACCCCGGCGTGTTCGGTTCCATCTGGTCCATGCCCATCATCAACTACCCCCAGGCGGCGATCCTGGCCACAGACGCCATCGTGAAGCGGGCCGTGGTCCGGGACGACGCCATCGCCATCCGCTCCGTGATGCACCTGGGGCTGTCCTTCGATCACCGGGTGTTCGACGGCGCGGTGGCGGTGCGATTCTTGAACCACGTGAAGGCCACTCTGGAGGCCGTAGACCCCGTCACGCGCTAGCGACGACTCAGGAGGCGATCGGTGTCCACCCAACCCCTTGCGCAGCGCCCCCCCTGGCTGAAGGCCCGGCTCCCCTCGGGTCCCAACTACCAGGAGCTGGTCCGAATCATGCGCACCCAGCGGCTCCACACGGTGTGCGAGGAGGCCCGCTGTCCCAACATCGGCGACTGCTGGGAACGGCGCACCGCTACCTTCCTCATCTTGGGGAACGTGTGCACCCGGAACTGCTCGTACTGCGCCATCGCGCACGGGCTTCCGTCCGAGGTCGACTGGAAGGAGCCCGAGCGGGTGGCGCGGGCGGTGGCGGCTCTGGGGCTACGCCACGCCGTGGTGACCTCGGTGGACCGGGACGACCTCCGGGACGGCGGCGCTTCGGTGTACGCCCAGACCATCCGCCGGATCCGCGAGCTGGTCCCGGGCTGCAGCGTGGAGGTCCTGATCCCGGACTTCAAGGGGGACCCCGACGCTCTGCGGGCGGTGCTGGACGCAGGTCCTGATATCCTCAACCACAACATCGAGACCGTGCGGGCGGTGTTCAAACGGGTGCGACCCGGTGGCAACTACGACCGATCGCTGGAGCTACTGGCCCGGGCCAAGCGGTGGGGCTACCCGTGCCTCACCA
>JBEQAH010000071.1:0-8598 GCA_041640435.1 bacterium
CGCCACCACCGAGGCATCCACCGCCCGACGGAGACGGCGCTCCAGCTCCGCCCGCGAGCGGGGCCGCACCGCGAGCAGCCGGAGCGCCCGCTCCCTCGCCCGCACCCGCGCATCCTCCCGTAACAGCCGCCGGGTCACTTCTTCCGACACCTGGCCGGGCGAAAGACCCAGTTCGCGGCAGACCTCCGCGCCGACCCTCAGGGTGCGGCCGTCGCTAACCCGCACCCTCACCTCACCGGTCCGGCGAGAGCTCCGCAGGGCGAGGATCTCCGGCATTTGACGCAATTCTATCAAACGTCAGTTCGCACTTCAACCCTCAAACCCGGTCAGCAGAAGCACCTTCCCGGTGGTCTCGCGCCCTTCCAGGGCCCGGTGGGCCTCCTGAGCCTGGGAGAGCGGGAGCGCACGGTCGATGCGCACCTTGAGATCGCCGCGTGCCACAGCTCCCAAGACCTCCCCGGCCCGCCACAGAAGCTCATCCCGCGTGGCGGTGTAGTTCCACAGCACCGGCCGTGTGAGGAACAACGATCCCTTCTGCGCGAGGATCTGAGGGTCAAAGGGAGGCACGGGTCCGCTGGACTGGCCGTACAGCACCATCATCCCCCGCAGCGCAAGGCAGTTCAGGCTCTTGTCGAAGGTGTCCTTCCCCACGGAGTCGTACACCACCTGGACCTTGCGGCCGTCGGTGATCCGCATCACCTCCTGCTCGAAGTCCTGCTGGGTGTACACGATCACGTGGTCCGCGCCCGCCTCCCGCGCAAGGCGGGCCTTCTCCTCGGTGGAGGTCGTGCCGATCACCACCGCGCCCCTGCGCTTGGCCATCTGGATCAGCAGGAGGCCCACCCCACCCGCCGCGGCGTGAACCAGACAGGTGTCCTGCGGCTTGAGCGGGTAGGTGCTGTGCACCAGGTAGTGCGCGGTCATGCCCTGCAGCATGACCGCCGCCGCCTGCTGGTAGGTCACGCCCTCCGGGATCCGCACCAGCCGCGCCGCGGGGACCACTGCGTACTCCGCGTACGCACCGAGCACGTTGGCGTACGCCACTCGGTCTCCGGGCTGCAGCTCCGTCACCCCAGGCCCCACCGCTTCCACCACCCCAGCCCCTTCCTGTCCCAGGGTCACGGGCAGCTCGACGCGGTACAGGCCCCTTCTCTGGTAGATGTCGATGAAGTTCAGGCCACAGGCCACGAGCCGGACCAAAACCTGGCCCTCGCCAGGGGTGGGTGTGGGGACTTCCTCGTAGCGCAACACCTCGGGGCCGCCGTGCTGGTGGATCCGGACCGCGTACATGTTTTTCCTCCCGTAGACAGGATCACGGCGCTATTGTACACACCGAAGATCTTCACGGACCGGAGGTGTGCCGTGGAACTGGATGCGCGCGTCGCCGCCTTCCTTCAGGAGCCGCACATGGCGGTGCTGGCCACCCGGTCCCCATCGGGTCAGCCCCAGGCCACACCGGTGTGGTACCTGTACGAAGCCGGCTTGCTCCTCATCAACACCCGCCGCGGACGGGCGAAGCTGCGCAACATGGAGGCCGACCCCCGGGTGGCCCTCGTGATCCTGGACCGGCACGACCCCTACCGCTACGTTCAGGTCCTGGGCCGGGTCGAGCGCTTCGATCCGCAGGCGGGGCCTCACGACATCGACCGCCTCTCCCGCCGGTACACGGGCCAGCCGTGGACGTACCCGCCCGGGGACGGGCCTGAGAGCCGCGTCAGCGTGTACATCCGCCCGGAGCGGGTGCTGCCGTACGGGCTGTGAGGGGCTCAGGGCGCAAGGCGCACGACGATCCAGCCGCTCAAACGCTGTGTGTACAGCAGGCGATCGTGCAGCCTACCCTCGCGACCTTCCCAGAACTCGAACCGGTCCGGGACCAGCCGGTAACCGCCCCAGAACGGCGGCCTCGGCACCTCGCCCCGGAACTGCGCGTCCAGTTCCCGGAGCCGCCGCTCAAGGAAGCTGCGGTCCGGGACCACCTCGCTCTGCGGTGAGGCCCAGGCGCCCAGCTGGTGCAGCCTCGGCCGCGTCCGAAAGTACGCGTCGGATTCCTCGGGCCCGAGCTTCTCCACCGCGCCCTCCACCCGCACCTGGCGCCGCAGCGCAGGCCACCACAGAGCCGCGGAGCTACGGGGGTTGGAGGCAAGGTCCTGGGCCTTGCGGCTGCGGTAGTTGGTGTAGAAGACGAGGCCACGGGGGTCCAGCGCCTTGAGGAGCACGAACCGGACGGACGGGCGGCCTGCCGCGTCCGCGGTGGCCAGGGCCATGGCCGTGGCTTCCACGCTCCCGGGCCCGTAAGTGGCTTCCGCATCCAGCAACCAAGCCCGCAGTTGGTCGAAGGGATCCGGGTGGACGGTCCGCTCGTCCAGAGGAGGCCGGGCCACGCCTGGAGAAGACACGACCTCAGTCACGCCTAGACCACCCCGACCGCGGCCAGCGCCCGCCCGGCCAGCAGCACGCCGGCTCCTGCGAGCAACCAGCCCGCCAGTTGCACCGCGCGCCGGTAGCTGTGGTCCGACAGCCTCCGCCCGCTTGCCGCCACCGCCCACGCCACCGCCACCTTGCTGCCCACCAGCAGTCCGAAGAACGGCACGAGGAAGGCCACCGCACTTACCGGGGACCCCGCCCACGCCTTCCGCACGATGGGGCTACCGACCCCGATCCAGAAGAGGTAGGGGTTTGGGTTCAGGAAGTTGACCGCGACCGCCGTTCGCAGGTCCGCAAGCCGCCCGGGGGCCGGGGTATGGACCCGCGGGCGCGCTGCGGTCCGGGCCGTGCGAAGTCCCAACCATATAAGGTAAAGCCCGCCCGCCGTGCCCAGGCCTGCGGCAGCGGTCTCCGGCAGGCCCCGCATGAGGTACAGCGCGAGCAGCAGGATCGGCCCGTCGGTCACAAGCGGCGCACACGCCACCTGCACACCGGCCCGCAGGCCACGCTCCAGCGTGGCGCTCACGGCCAGCGCAGTCATGGGCCCCGGGGTCAGGCCAGCCCCGAGACCCAGGCTCAGCCCGAGGGCGAGGGCCTCCAGGAATGCCACGACACAACTCCGACGTACGTCCGCATCTTAGCAGCCCTGTCGAGCCGCACCCCAGGACTCGCTTGACAGGCGGGAAGGCTTCGTGGCAGGCTAGGTCCGAAGAACCGATCATCGGACCAATCGAGGGAGCGGTGCCGCCGACCACCCTGGAACCGATCCGGCGGACTCGGGTGTACGAGCAGGTGGCTCAGCGCATCCAGCACCTCATCCTGGACGGCCACCTGCGCCCTGGGGACCGCCTCCCCACGGAGCGGGAGCTGGCGGACCGCTTCGGGGTGAGCCGCAGTTCCGTCCGCGACGCCATCCGAGTCCTGGAGCTCATGGGACTCGTTGAGCCCCGCCAGGGGGAGGGGACGGTGGTCCGCGACTTGAGCCCCGAGGCGTTGGTGAACCCCCTGGCGTCTTTGCTGGTCCGCAGCCGGGCCTTGCTGGGCGACCTGCTGGATGTGCGGAAGATGATTGAGCCGCACCTGGCTGCACGGGCCGCGGTGTACGCGACAGAGGAAGAGGTTGCACATCTGCAGGCGATCTTGGACCGGCAGCGGGCCAAGGCGGAGCGGGGTGAGCTGGCGGTGGAGGAGGACTCCGAGTTCCACTACACCATCGCCACCGCGGCCCGCAACCGGGTCATCCTTAGGATCTTGGACGTCCTCATGGATCTGCTCAGGACCAGTCGGGAACGCTCCCTGCAGGTCCCCGGTCGCCTGGAGCGCTCCCTGGAGGGGCACCGGCGGATCCTGGAGGCCATCCGCCGCAGGAACCCCGCCGCGGCGGAGGCGGCCATGCGTCGGCACCTGGAAGAGATCGAGCACGTGTTGGGCCAGGCTCTGTCGGGCAGTCCGACCCCGCAACACCGCAGGAGGGAATCCAAACGGCGAGGTGAGGAATGATCAAACGGGTGGAGATCAATTACCGGGGGATCTTCCAGAAAACTCTGGCCAAGAAGATCGGTGGGGACATCGTCATGATCGCGGCCCGCATGGGCCAGGTGGGGTTCTCCAACGGCCGGTACAGCGACGCGCCCGAGCGCAACGGCATCCCGTGCAAGTACTTCGCCTTCGTCTCCCCGGACCTCTCCGAAGAGGAGTTGGAGGCGGAGTGCGGGGCGAAGCTGGACATCGACGAGGCCAACATCTCCGTGGTGCTGGACGACACCATGGTGAAGGGCGTGGAGCCTTGGGCGTGGCACGGCGTGCGCCCCATTAACGAGAAGGTGGTTCCCTACGGTCACATGCTCATTGTGTCGCGTCGGCGACCGGAGGAATTGGTGCGCTTCATGGCCCGCAAGCCCTTCCCGTACTACCTGGCCCTCCTGGAGGGCGAAGCCAGCTTCGCGGGCCTGTGGGTTTACCGGGACGACCTCACCCACGAGCGGGTGTTGGGAGCCCTGGCGGCCCTGGACCCGCAGCTGATCAGCATCGAGGCTGTGAAGGGGCACCTGTGGGACAAGACCCGGGAGCAGCGTCGCGTGGAGGCCGCCCAGGAGGCCTTCGAGGCCGTGCGCCACCAGGTTTACGAGGTCACTCCCGACCAGGGCATGGACTGGCCGTACGAGATCCCAACCCTACCCAAGTGGAACGAGTTCTCCGAAGGGGTGGTGGTGAAGGCGGTGCCCCGGGAGTTTCACCTGGGGCCCAAGGGCCAGTCTCGAAACCAGCTCTTCAAGAGGGGAACCACCAAGTCGCAGCGCCCGGTGGTCCGGTTCGACCTGTGCACCAAATGCACGCTGTGCTGGCTGGAGTGCCCCGATGAATGCTTCGATCCCACGCCGGACGGCTACTACGACATCGACTACGAGTACTGCGTGGGTTGCGGAAAGTGTGCGGAGGTCTGCCCGGTGCAGGAGTGCATCGTGATGGTGGACGAGCTGGCCTTCGAGGACAATCGCAGCCCCTGGGAGCACTGGAAGCAGGACCCCGAGGGGTATGTCCGGTGGGCCGAGGAGAAGAAGGGCACCCACCGAGTGCTCCCCAACGTGGTGACGGGGACAGGGGCCCGGGTGGTCCAGGTGGAGCCCGTGCCCGTGGGCGGCAAGCCCAAGCCCGCGGCCCGGGCAGGGACCTAGGAGGAGGGAGGAGCTGCCATGGCCGTGGCGCGACCGATCGGGATCTACGAACGGGAGGAACTGCTGACGGGCTGTCAGGCGGTCGCAGAGGGGATCCGGCTGGCCAACGTGGATGTGATCGCCGCCTACCCCATCCGGCCGTACACCGAAGTCATGGACGCCATCTCGAAGATCATCGCGGACGGCAAGCTGGATGCCGAGTACATCGTGGCGGACAGCGAACACTCGCAGTTTGAGATCGTCAAGCACGCGGCCTCGGTGGGAGCCCGGGCCTTCGCGGGGTCCAGCGGCACCGGGTGGATGTACGGCTTCGAGGCTCTGGTGGTGACCGCCACGGACCGCTTGCCCGTTCTGTTCCTGGTGGGCAACCGGGCCCTGGACGACCCCGGGGCCTTCGGGGTAGAGCACAACGACGCCCTAGCCCTCCGGGACATGGGCTGGCTCCTGTGCTGGGTGAGCACTGCGCAGGAGGCCCTGGAACACGTCCTGCTGGGCTACCGGATTGCGGAGGACAAGAGGGTGATGATGCCCATGGCCCTCGCCATGGACGGAGCCTTCCTCACGCACTCGCAGCACATCGTCCGCATCCCGTCCCAGGAGGCGGTCAACAGATTCCTCCCCCCCTTCCAGCTGGGGGAGCGGCGGCTGCATCCCGACAACCCAGTGTCGGTGGCACCCCAGGTCAACGAGGACTGGGTGATGGAGATCCGCCGCCAGAACTGGGAGGCGGCCCGGCGAGCTCGCGGGGTGATCGCAAAGGCCTACGAGGAGTTCAACAGTGTGTTCGGGGAGCGGTACACGGCTCCGTACTACTTTGACGAGTTCATGACGGACGACGCGGAGGTGGTCCTCATCGGCATGGGGACCGTGTCCATGCCGGCCCGCACCGCGGTCCGCAGGCTCCGGGAGCAGGGCCACCGGGTGGGGTACGTGAACCTGCGGTGGTTCAGGCCCTTCCCCACCCTGGAGCTGAGGGAATGCCTGCGGCGGTTTCGGGCCGTGGGGGTGGTGGACCGGGACTTCGCCCACGGAGCGCCCGACGACTGCGGGGTCCTCATGCACGAGGTCCGGTCGTGCCTGTACCCAGTGCGGGAGCGGCCCACGGTGGTCAACTTCATCACGGGCTTGGGGGGCCGAGACATCTCCATCCAGGACGCGGTGCGGATGTACGAGCTCACCCAGGAGGCGGCTCGCAAGGACGCCCTGGACGGGTTCGTGACGTGGGTGGGCGTACGGGAGTAACCAGGGGAAGGAGTGAAGCCATGGCGACCGCGGAAAAGGTGCTGGTCTACGATCGCATCAAAGGGGTGAAGCAGATCCCCTTAGAGGAGTTCTACACTTCAGGTCACCGGACGTGTCAGGGGTGTGAGTCTGCCACCGTCATGCGCCAGTTCATCAAGGCCGCCGGGCCGCGCACGGTGGTGACGGGGTCCACCGGTTGCATGTACGTGGCCAACACCAGCTACATGACCACCCCGTGGATCGTGCCCTGGATGCACACCCAACTGGGCGCCGGCGGGTCGTCCGCGGTGGGGATGGCTGCGGGGCTTCGGGCCCTAATGCGCAAGAAGCGCATTCCGCAAGAGAAGATAAACGTGATCTCCTTCTGCGGCGATCTCGGGGGCGGCGACATGGGGCTGTCGGCGATCTCGGGAGCTCTGCAGACGGACTACGATCTACTCATCATCATGTACGACAACGAGTCCGCGGCCAACACGGACATCCAGGCCACCGGCCTGACCACTTGGGGTGCCCAGACCACCTTCAGCCCTGTGGGGACGGTGCAGCGGATCACCCACCGCCGCTGGAAGAAGAACGTGGCGGCCATGCTGGCGGTGGGGCATCCCAACTGCCGGTACGTGGCCACCGCGTGCGCCACCTTCCCGCCCCTGGACTTCCTCAACAAGGTGCGGAAGGCGCTGGCCGTCGGGGGTCCCACCTTCATCCACACCTACGACCCCTGCCCGAAGGGCTGGGACTTCCACCCCCGGTACTCCCACGAGCTCGGAGAGCTGGGTGTGCGCTCAGGCCTGCTCCCCTTGTACGAGATCATCAACGGCGAGGTGGTGTACACCTACGACGCCCGCAAGGCGGGCAAGGGACGGATCCCGGTCCGGGAGTACCTGAGTCGGCAGGGCCGTTTCGCGCACCTTACGGAGGAGGACATCGCATACATCCAGCGAATGGTGGACGAAATGTGGGACGAGTGGGAGGTCCCGGGAGTGGCACCCTTCCGGGGCACCTTGAAAGTTTCTGCGTAGCGCGACCACAAAACGGCGAGAGAGGGGTGAGGAAAACTAGACCCACACAGTCAGGAAAGCATGAACCAAGGCTCCGAGAGGGGGGATCCGGACATGGGGCTGATTCGCCGGGCTTGGGTGGCGGTTCCGGCGCTCGTCGTGTTTGGGTTGCTGGGTTCCGGGGCTCTTGGTGCTCCCGCCTGGGAACCGAACCGTCCCGTGGAGTGGACGGTGCCTGCGGGTACCGGCGGCGGCGCGGACCAGCAGGCTCGTCTCATGTCGCCTCTCATCGAGAAGTACCGGCTGTCGCCACAACCCTTCATTCCCGTCAACCGCCCTGCGGGCGCTGGCGCGCAGGCCTTTCTCTGGATGATCGACAAGACGGGGGATCCCCACACCATCCTCATCACCCTCGACAGCCTCTTCGCCACACCCGCAGCCCAGGTGCTCCGCAAGCGCGACGGGTCGCGGTTTACCTGGCGTGACCTGACTCCCATCGCCCGGCTGCTGTTGGACCACTTCGTCCTCTGGGTTCATGCAGAATCTCCGTATCGCACGCTGGAAGAGTTCATCCGGGCGGCTAAGGCCGGACCGCCGGGCCGCCTGAAGATGGCGGGCACGGGCTCCAAGCAGGAGGACGAGATCATCATGGTATTGCTCGAGCAGACCTGGGGGGCCAAGTTCACCTACGTTCCCTTCCCCGGCGGTGGTGCGGTGGCTGCCGCCCTGGTTGGGAAGCAGGTGGACTTCACCGTCAACAACCCCATCGAAGCCGTGGGGCACTGGGAGGCCGGCCGTGTGCGCCCACTGGCGATCTTCGCCTCTGAACGGGTGCGGGTGGGTCGGTGGGGGGAGGTGCCGACCATGCGGGAGCTGGGCTACCCCATCGAGTACCAGATGCTCCGGGGGATCTTCGGGCCGCCCCAGATGCCTCAAGCCGCGGTGAGCTTCTACCAGCAGGTTTTTCGCCGCGTGATGGACACGCCGGAGATGGAAGAGTTCATCGCCCGGGGAGCCTACACCAAGGCTTACCTCACGGGTCGCGAGTACGTACAGTGGCTGGAGCGGAAAGACGCGCAAGTCCGGGGGCTGATGGAAAAGGCGGGCTGGATCGCCCGTTAGCGCGCTTGTTGGGGCTGCGGGGCTCGGGTGCGTAGGGCACAACTGGTCTTCGCAGTGGTGTTGGTCGCGGCCGGGGTGGGGCTCGTGCAGGAAGCCCTACGACTCCCCACCGGATGGACCCCATCCGGCCCCGGTCC
>JBEQAH010000072.1:0-8483 GCA_041640435.1 bacterium
CGCTGGTGAACAGCTCAGGGCAGGTGGTGGGGATCAACACCGCCATCATCCCGCAGGCCCAGGGGATCGGGTTTGCCATCCCGTCCTCCGTGGCGCGGTCGGTGATGGAGCAGCTGATCCGCACGGGCACCGTGCAGCGGCCGTTCTTTGGCGTGGCGTACGTGGAGGTCACCCCGGAGCTGGCACAGGCGTACGGGCTTGCGGCCGACCACGGAGTTCTGGTCCAGCAGGTGGTGCCCGGCAGCGGCGCGGAGGCCGCGGGGCTGCGGCCGCTGGACATCGTGGTGGAGCTGGACGGCCGCCGGATCCAGGGCGCTGCGGACTTTCAGCGGGAGATCCTGCAGCGCAAGGTGGGCGACGTGGTCACGGTGACGGTGGTTCGGGGCGGGCAGCGGCTTCAGCTCCGGGTGCGGCTCGGGCAGCGGCCGGCCCAGTGAGGCGAGTGTGGAACGCGCCCTGATGCTGGACTTCGTGAAGGTGACCGAGGCGGCCGCCCTGGCCGCGGCGCGCCTCATGGGCCGCGGGGACTCCGACGCCGCGGACCGCGCGGCGGTGGAAGCCATGCGGGCCGCCCTGGGCGAGCTGGACATCCAAGGTCGCGTGGTGATCGGTGAGGGCGAGCGGGACGAGGCCCCCATGCTCTTCATCGGCGAGGTGGTGGGCTCCGGACGGGGCTACGAGGTGGACATCGCGGTGGACCCCGTGGAGGGCACCAACCTGGTGGCCAAGGGGCTGCCCAACGCCATCTCGGTGATCGCGGTGAGCGAGCGGGGAGGGATCCTGCACGCACCCGACGTGTACATGGAAAAGCTCGTGGTGGGGCCGTCCGCCGCGGGCCGGGTCGACCTGCGGTGGCCGGTAGCGCGCAACCTGGCCACCATCGCCAGTTCTCTGCGCCGCCGGGTGGAGGACCTCACGGTGGTGATCCTGGACCGGCCACGGCACGCGGAGCTGATCGAACAGGTGCGGCAGGCCGGGGCGCGGATCAAGCTGATCTCGGACGGCGATGTGTCCGCGGCCATCGCAGCCGCGGTGTCGGGGACGGGCGTGCACGCGGTGATGGGGATCGGGGGGGCACCCGAAGGCGTGCTGGCCGCCGCCGCCCTGCGGTGTTTGGGCGGGGAGATCCAGGGGCGCTTCTGGCTGCGGAACGACTCAGAGCGGGACCGGGTGCGGAGCATGGGGATCCCCGACCCCGACCGCATCCTCCTCACCGAGGACCTGGTGCCGGGCCGACAGGTGATCTTCTCGTGCACCGGCATCACCGACGGTGACCTGTTTAAGGGCGTGTTGTTCTTCGCGGGAGGGCAGCGGACCCACACCCTGGTGATGGGGGCATCCACCGGCGAGATCCGGTTCGTGGATTCGGTGTACGTGACCGACCGGGAACGGGTGGGCCCCATCCGGCTCTTCTAGCCGCTACATCTCCTCGGGCGCGGGAACGCCTAGGAGCTGAAGTCCAATCTGCAACACCTCCCGCACCTGCCTGACGAGCGCCAGCCGCGCCCCCCGCAAGCCGGGAGGCGCCAGCAGCACGGAGGTGGCGGGGGTGCCGTCAGGGTTGCGGGCGTTGTAGTACGCGTTCCATACCGCCGCCAGGTCAAGGAGGTACTGGGCCAGCAGGTGGGGGGTGCGCTGCGCCGCGGACTCGGCCACGGCCTCCGGGAAGTCCAGCAACGTGCGGGCCACGGGCCGCTCGTGTGGCGTGGCCTGGGAGAAATCCGGAGGTTCATCCGCCACGCCCGCTTCCCGCGCGCGCCGCAGCAGGCTTGCGGCCCGCGCGTGGGCGTACTGGACGTAGGGGCCGCTGTCGCCCTCAAAGGAGAGCGCCTGCTCCCAGCGGAAGTCGATCTGCCGGCGCGGTTCGGTCTTCACCATGGCGAACCGCACCGCGCCCACACCCACCTGTTCCGCCACGCGCTCCGGGTCCGGGTGGTCGGGGTTCTTCTCCGCCACGATGGCCCTCGCCCTGCGCCGCGCCTCGTCCAACACCTCGTCCACGGAGACGGTGTGGCCCCGACGGCCTGAGATGCGCCGCCCTTCCAGGGTCACGGTCTCGTACGCCAGGTGGTGCGCCTTCTCCGCCAGGTCGGGCCGGCCGGCGATGGCGAGGGCCGTGCGCACGACCAACTGAGGGTAGCTCTGGGTGGCGTCGATGACGTTGATGGTCTCCTCGCACCCGCCAAACCCCGACGCCGGGTCGCCGTGCGGGTGCGAGGTGTACAGGGGTCGGCCGGAGGGCTGGTCTGTGAAGTGGACGAACCCGAGCCCGCCGAGCAGGCCCATCTTCCAGAACTGGAAAGCGATGTCCTTGGCCGGGTAGGTGGCGGTCCCGTCGGACCGGACGAGGACGAGGTACGGGTCCTCGAGCCCCTGGACGAATCCCGAGGTGTCCAAAACCACTGCACCCGCGTACTTCCCCTCCGTCGGCCGTTGCACGTACGGGGTGCGGCCGAGCAGGTCCAGGGCCCGCTGCAGAAGGCCGGCCCGCACCAGGTCGGACTCCCACACCAGCACGTCGTACTCCGCGCCAAGCCGCCACATGGTGTCCAGCTGAGCGCGCAGGATGCGCTCCACCTCCGCGCGCAGCTCCCCCGCCTCCAGCCGGTGCAGGACCTGGCGTACACCCTCCTCGATCTCCCCGCGCTGGTCAGGGTCCTGCATCTCCCGGTGCAGGCGCACGTACGCCTCGCCCACCCAGTGGTCGTATTTGCGGCCTCCGGGGTCGTCCAGACCGTACCGCTGCAACGCGAACAGCGACTCCGCCACTTGGCGGCCGGTGTCGTCGATGTAGTTGAGGACCTGCACGGGGTAGCCCGCGTACGCCAGGATCCGGGCCACGGCGTCGCCCAGGGCCACGTTGCGCAGGTGTCCCACGTGCAGCTCCTTATTGGGGTTCACCGACGTGTGCTCCACGAGGACGCGACGGGCCTTGCGGACAGGGGGCTGGAGGGGCGCGGTGGCGGCGCGCAGCAGGGCGGAGGCATCCACGGTGAAGTTGACGTAGCCCCCCACCGCCTCCGCGCGGATCACCCCCGGGGGGAGCGGGGCGCGGCGGGCCACCTCCGCGGCGATCTCCAGGGGCGGCTTGCGCAATCGCCGGGCAAGGGAGAACGCCACGGGGCTACCGAAGTCACCTGGCTTGTCGGGCGGGGTCCGCTGAATGGCGACTTGCACGGGCTCGTCCAGCCCGAGAAATCGCAGCGCCTTCGCGACGCTGGCTTGCAGTTCTGCCTTCAGGTCCCGCACGTCACGCCCATGGTACCAGAAGATGACGCGGTCCCCGGGGTGGTAAAATGTGGCCGTGACGGTGGCGCGGGAGTTGCTGGATCGCGTGGTCCGCTCCGTGCGGGAGGGTGCCACCTCGGTGGCGCGGGAGTCGGAGCGGCTTGCGCGCGTGGCGCGGGTCCGCCTTGAGATCGGGAACCTGCAGGCACGCCTGGAGGACAGGTACACGGAGATCGGCCGGGTGGTGCACGCCCGGTACCGTGCGGGGAGTTTGGGGGACCCGGAGCTCGGCCGCCTGTGCGAGCCCGCTGAGGCCCTGGAGGCCGAGATCCGGCGCCTGGAACAGGAGCTGGCAGAGCTGCGCAGCTCAGAACCACGGGGAGAGCCGGCCCGGCCCGCGGGGGATGACCGCCCGCAGAACACCGGAGGCTTTTAGTCCGTAGCTTCTCTGGGATCCCACGCCCGGCTCGCCCTGGCGGCCCGGCTGCGGAGAGCTGCCACAGGAGGAGTGGCTGCGGCGGGCCCCAGAACTGAAGTCCTGGAGGAGGAGGGTTCCCATTGCGCTGGTGGGTTCGCGTGCTCGCGGCGGTGGGCGGAGCAGCGCTGGTGGCCACATCCGGCCTCGCTCAGATCTTCACCGACATGGCAGGCCGCCCGGAGCAGCGGATGCTGGACAAGCTGGCGGCGAAGGGCGTGTTCGGCATTCCGCAGGACCGCCGGTTTCAGCCGGAGGAGCGGATCACGCGCTTGGATTTCTTCGTGGCGCTCGCGCGGGCGGTGGGGTTGAGGGAAGGCAGCGGGACCTTGCCCGAGTACCGGGACCTGCAGGAGATCCCCGCTCCCGCGCGCGGGCTGCTGGCGGCCCTGGCGAGCGCGGGCACGGTGAACCAGCGCAAGGCGGTACGTCGAGTGCAGCAGTGGGAAGTGATCCTGGAAGTTGACAAGGGTGCTTACGCCCCGGGCGAGGACATCGGGCTAACCCTGTCCCTGCGGAACACCGCGGGGCGGCCCGCGGAGGTGGAGTTTCCCACCTCGCAGCGGTACGACTTCGTGATCCGGAACCAGTCGGGGGAGGAGGTGGCCCGCTGGTCCCTGGGTCAGCAGTTCACCGCGCAAGGCCTCAAACTCACCGTCCAGCCCGACCAGCAGGTGGTGGTGGGCGACACCAAGTGGAAGCAGTTGGACCAGAACGACCGGCCGGTCCCCCCGGGCCGCTACGAGCTGATCGGGATCGTGACCGCGCGGCCTCAGCCCATGAGCGTGACCATCTTTTTCACCAAGGGCTTTGTCACCGCGTTCCCCGACAACACCTTCCGCCCCAGAGCCCCCATCACCCGGGCGGAGGTGGCGGAGCTCGCGGCGCGGGTGAGTGGGCTGGACCAGGAGGCGCTGGCCAAGCGCGGGAACCCCATCCCTGCTCAGGACGCCCAGGACGTCAAGCCGGAGCACCGCGGGTACGTGGCCCTGGCTTTGGAGCGCAAGTTCTTGCTCGCGAGCGAGGGCCGCGTACGACCCAACGATCCGGCCACGCGCCTGGACGCCGCGGTGGCGCTGGACGGGGTGATGAACCTGCTGGGTCGGTATGACTTCCGGCGGGGCCGGTTTCGGTCCATCCAGCCGGGCAACCCGGCCATCCTGTCTATCACCGACGGCCGGGTGATCCAGAACTTCCGGTTGGGCCCGGTGGTGGCGGTGTACAGGAACGACCGACCCGCGCAGCTGCAGGACTTGAAGCCCAACGACGAATTGGCCATGCTGTTGTTGGGGGACGTCGGCGACGTGACCTACATCGAGGCCAAGGGACCCTAACGCGATGCTCTTCTTCCTCGACACCGCGAATCCGGACCAGGTGCGGACCGCCGCAGCCTGGGGCGTACTGGACGGGGTGACCACGAACCCCAGCCTGATGGCCCGGGAGGGGCGGGAGCCAAAGGCGCTCGTGCAGGAGATCGCCCGATGGGTGTCCGGGCCCATCAGCGTGGAGACCACGTGCCTGGACGCGGAGGGCATGGTGCGGGAAGCCCGGGAGTTCGTGGGCTGGGCTGCCAACGTGGTGGTGAAGGTTCCCATGACCCAGGAGGGACTGCGGGCGGTATCGGCCCTGCGGCAGGAGGGCATCCGGACCAACGTGACGCTGGTGTTCAGCGCTGTGCAGGCCCTGCTGGCGGCGAAGGCGGGTGCGTACTTCGTGAGCCCCTTCGTGGGCCGGCTGGACGACGTCGGCCACGTGGGGATGGACGTGGTCCGCCAGGCGGTGGAGATCCTCCGGAGTTACGGGTACCCCACGAAGGTCCTGGCAGCCAGCCTCCGCCATCCCCTGCACGTGCTGGAGGCCGCCCGGGCCGGAGCGGACATCGCCACCATGCCGTTTGGGACGCTGCAGCAGCTGTTCAAGCACCCGCTCACGGACCTGGGCCTTGAGCGGTTCCTGGAAGACTGGCGCAAGCTTCAAGCCGAGCTCCTGGCCCGCAGCTCGGCGCCGGCTGGATCCTAGCGGACCGCCCCGGCGGCGACGCACAGCCTCGTCCCCGCTGCCCCGGCCGGCGGAAAGCGAGACCCTGGGCCAGTGAATTGGAGGTGGAGACCATTCTGGCACTGGCGGATCTGGAGGCCAAGAATCTGAACGAGCTCCAGGAGCTCGCCAAGGAGCTGAACATCCCCAACTACCGACGCTACCGGAAGCAGGAGCTGATCATGCGGATCCTGCAGGCGCAGACGGAGCAGTCCGGGCTCATGTTCCGCTCCGGCATCCTGGAGATCATGCCCGAGGGGTACGGATTCCTGCGGGCCGGCGGCTACCTGCCCGGGCCGGAGGACATCTACGTGTCCCCATCCCAGATCAAACGGTTCGGGCTGAGGGTAGGGGATGAGGTCCTGGGCCAGGTTCGTCCGCCCAAGGACAACGAGAAGTACTACGCGCTGCTGCGGGTGGAGGCGGTCAACGGCCTGGACCCGGAGCAGGCGCGGAACCGACCCCACTTCGAGCAACTCACACCGGTGTTCCCCTACGAGCGGTTCCGCCTGGAGACCGGGAGCGATCTCACGACCCGGGTGGTGGACCTGTTCGCGCCCATCGGCAAGGGGCAGCGGGCCATGATCGTCTCCCCCCCGAAGGCGGGGAAGACCACGCTGCTCAAGCGGATCGGCCAAGCCATCGTGCAGAACCACCCCGAGGTTTACCTCATGGTGTTGCTCCTGGACGAGCGGCCAGAAGAGGTCACGGACATGCGCCGGTCCGTGGAAGCGGAGGTGGTGGCCAGTACCTTTGACCGTCCTCCGGAGGAACACGTCCAGGTGGCAGACCTGGTGTTGGAGCGGGCGAAGCGCATCGTGGAGGGCAAGCGGGACGTGGTGGTCCTGCTGGACAGCCTCACTCGGTTCGCCCGCGCCAACAACCTGGTGATCCCGCCGTCCGGCCGTACCCTCTCCGGAGGCCTGGACCCAGCGGCCCTGCACCGGCCGAAGCGGTTCTTCGGCGCCGCGCGGAAGATCGAGGAGGGCGGGAGCCTCACCATCGTGGCCACGGCCCTCATCGACACCGGCAGCCGCATGGACGACATGATCTACGAGGAGTTCAAGGGGACAGGCAACATGGAGCTGCACCTGAACCGCAAGCTGCAGGAGCGCCGCACGTTCCCCGCCATCGACATCAAGATGTCCGGCACCCGGCGGGAGGAGCTGCTGCTGACGGAGGAGGAGCTGCGCAAGGTCTGGGTGCTCCGCAAGTCCCTGGAGCAGCTGGACACCGTGGCCATGACGGAGCTGATCCTGGATCGGATGCGCAAAACGCCCAACAACGCCGCCTTCCTGCGCTCCATCGTGAAGTCCTCGGAGGAGGAAGTCAGGGTCGGCTCATAGCCCGAGCCCATAGCCCCGTTACCACCCGGTCCCTGGGGGACGCCAGCCACCTCCCGACCGGCTCAAACCCCCTCCGATAGCCTGGGATTGATCACGGGCAAGGATCACGCCGTTCGTCCATGTGTTCGCATATATGCCCATTTGACTTCTTAGGTTAGAATCTATCCGTCCGCGCTCAGGTGCGGGTTCGGTAGTTCTCTCGCAGCACACACGCATAGGAAAGCCGAGGAGGGGCGTTGCGTCGCGCCACGATCCGTGCCTTGGCCGTGTGCGCGGTGTTGCTGGTCACAGAACCGCGCACCAGTTCCGGAGGGTCCGCGCAACCCCCTGAACCTGCTCCCACGCGCTCACCGGTGTGGGTCAAGCCCCCTCGGCCCTCGCTCCCTACGGCGGTCGAGCCTCCCGCCTTCCTGTTGCCGCGAAAAGCCGCGATTCCGCCGGCGCCCCAACCGGGCCGTGACCACGCCGCTCAGGCGTCCGTCCCGCGGGTTCAGCAGCGCGCCCCGCGCCCTTCCGGGGCGCTGCAGACCTACCGTGTGGTGGAGGGGGACAGCTTGTGGTCGATTGCGCGGCGGTTTGGGACCACCGTGGGCGCCCTCGTGGCAGCCAACGAGCTATCCGACGGCGACTTCCTCCGGCCGGGCCAGGTCCTGCAGGTGCCCGTTGGTCGTGCGGCCGAGGTGGCCCGGTCCTCGCCAGAACGCTACACCGTACGGCCGGGCGACACCCTGTGGGCCATCGCGCTGAAGACAGGCGTGCGGGTGGAGGACCTGGCGGCTGCCAACGGGATCCGCGGTGACCACCTTCGGGTGGGCCAGCGCCTAGTCATCCCTGTGCCGGAGTCTGCGGCTGGCCGCCGCCTGAGAGCCCTTCGGACCCGAAGCACGGTGGCCTACCTGTGGCCAGCTCGCGGGGTCATCACCTCCCGGTTCGGGATGCGCTGGCGACGGCACCACACAGGGGTGGACATCGCCGCTCCCAGGGGAACCCCCATCCACGCCGCCCGCGCCGGCCGCGTGGTCCGGGCGGGTTGGCACGGCGGGTACGGCCTCTTGGTGGTGCTAGATCACGGGGACGGGATGGAAACCTGGTACGGCCATGCCTCGCGGATCCTGGTGCGCGTGGGCGAGCGCGTGGAGCGCGGGCAAGTCATCGCCCGGGTCGGCTGCACGGGGGCGTGCACCGGGCCCCACGTGCACTTCGAGGTTCGCGTGCGCGGTCGACCGGTAGACCCCCTCCGATATTTGCCGTAACGGCGCACCCTCACCGAGGCGTTTTCCCCGCACGTGGTAAAATTAGTTTCGTTTGCCATCGGAGGTGTTCAAGTGAAGCAGGGGATTCACCCGCCCTACTTCGAGGCGGTGGTGGTGTGCGCGTGCGGAGAGACGTTCATCACG
>JBEQAH010000073.1:0-8375 GCA_041640435.1 bacterium
CGAAATCACCCGACCAAGCCAGCTCGGGCGTACCGCCGTCAGGAGCTGCCGCGGTGTAGGCAAACCGCATCCCGTTCGATCACCCCTGAATCCTGATCCTCCGCCACCCGCGCCGCACCCACGCCCCAATCGCTCCGGGCCCTGCTATCGAGAGCACCACCAAAGCCGCCAACAACGCCGAGACAGGCCTTGTGAAGAAAGGCGTCGGATCGCCGCCCGTCAGGGCCAGCCCCCGCCGAAGGCTCTCGTCAGCCATCGGCCCCAGGATGAACCCCAGGACCAACGGTGCCACGGGGTAGCCCATTTCCCGCAGCACGAATCCCATCACGCCAAACCCGAGCATGACCCACACGTCGAACACCCGCGCGGAGACCGCAAAGCTGCCGACCACGCACAGTACGTACACCACGGGCATGAGCGCCGCTCGGGGGATGAGCAGAATACGCACCATCGGACGCACCAGGATCAAGCTGAGAACAAAGACCGCCAGGGTTGCCATGACGAACAACGCCACGACCTGCCACACCGTCTCCGGGTGCTGCAGCACCAGCAGGGGGCCGGGCTTCAACCCGTGGATGGTGAGGGCCGCGAGCAACACCGCCGCGGGTGCGCTCCCCGGGACGCCGAGGGTGAGCACAGGCACGCACGCTCCGCCGAGGCACGCATTGTCCCCGGTCTCTGCGGCGATCAGGCCTTCGATGGAGCCCTTCCCAAACTCCTCAGGTCTGCGACTCGTCCTCCGCGCCACCTGGTAGGACACCCAAGAGGCAATGTCCTCCCCGACCCCCGGGATGATCCCGACAAACGTTCCGATGAGCCCTGAACGCAGGATGTGCCACCGGTGGCGTAGGAGTTCGCGAAAGCGGGGCAACACCCGCTCCAGTCGCGTGTGCACGGGCCGTGCCTCGGACGCCCGCAGGACCGAGAGCATCTCGGAAACGCCGTACGCCCCCACCAGCACAGGAATGAGCGCGAAACCGCCCTGGAGTTCCACCCGCCCCAGGGTGAATCGGGGGTACGCGTGGATCCCGTCGTGCCCCACCATCGCCAGCAAAAGACCCAGAGTCCCGCTGATCCAGCCCTTCATGGGATCCCCACCCGCGGTCAGGCTTCCGGCGATGACCACTCCGAAGACGGCGAGCCAAAAGAACTCCCACGTTCCAAACCGCAAGGCCACCTGCCCCAGGAGGGGCGCGAACACGCCCAACATGGCTACCCCGAACAGGGTCCCCACCGTGGACGCGGTCACGGAGAGCCCAATGGCCTCTGCGGCCCGCCCCTGCATGGCTAAGGGGAATCCGTCCAGACACACGGCAGCCTGGGCCGGCGTGCCCGGGATGTTCAACAACACCGCCGATCGGCTTCCCCCCGTGATGGCTCCCACGTAGGCGCCCAGCAGCACTGCTACCGCCTGCGTGGCGGGCAGAGTGAACGTGAGGCCTGTGAGCAAAGACATGGCCATGGTCGCGGTCAGGCCGGGGAGCATCCCGAAGACGATCCCCACTTGGCTGCCGATGAGCACCAGCAGCCACGTGCCGGGGTCGGTACCCAGCCGGACCAGTTCTGAGAGAAACCCCGACAGGGTCACGGCAGCGGCACAAAGAACAATCGCTTGAAAACCAGCACGACCCCCACGGCGGTCCCCCCTGCGAGAAGCGCTGCCCGGATCGGGTCCAGTCCGTGAAAGGTCACGGTCATGCCGAAGACCAGAGCTGCCACCAGGAGACCAAAGGGGACCCGGCCTAGCAGCATCACGAAGCCTGCGCAGAAGGCTAAGGCCAAAAGCACCCGCCCCAAGCCCCAGGAGCGCGCCCTCTCCCCCACCCGCAGGCCCACTCGCTGCCCCCGCCGCTGCCCTCGCCACCCCCGCACGGCCAGGATCGCGGCCTGAATCAACAGGGCCAACGCCAGCAGGGCAGGGGCCACTCCAGGCGACCCGTACCACTCCCAGAGGGCGGTGCTGCGGGGCATCCGCAAGGCCCCAACGAGAAAGCTGAGCGCCACACCCGCCAGAACCACACCGGTCACGGAATCGGCCACGGGCGGGCGGGGGTTCTGCTCTCCCGTCATGCCAGGCACTTCTGCGCGCTACGGTCGCGGGATGCCGAGCTCCTCCGGCGACTTCTTCGCCAGCCCTGCCTCCCACAAAGTCCACGCCACCCGACGGGCCTTCTGCTCGGTGACCTCTGTAGCCGCCCGACCCGAAAGGCTCACGGCCACCACCCCGTTCTGCCGGGCGAACAGCAGGACCGCAGGAGTTCCCGACGCGGGCACGAAGGCCGCCTCTACCGCGGAGACGATCGCCGCCGGTGTATCCTTCGGGAGCATGAGCCCGAAGTGCGAACCGGTCTCGGGGAATCCCGGCAGCGCCTCCGTGATGGCCGGAATGCGCCCGTATCCCTCGATGGTCAGAGGAGTACGGGACATCACCGCGAGCGCCCGGAGGCGACCCGCGCGCAGCATCTCCGCAACTTCCATGGACAGCTGCATGACCGCATCCACCTCCCCCTGCACAGCGGCGATCACCGCGGGGGCACCACCGGCGTAAGCCACGTGACGATACGTAGCACCCACCGCCAGCCGGAAAGTCTCAGCTGCCAGATGCCCGGAGCTCCCCGCGCCTGCCGAAGACACGCGGACCGCACCCGGCCGGGTCCGCATGGCCTCCGCGAGGTCCCTCGCCGTTCGGAAGGGTGAGTTGGTGGGGACCGCGATCACGTTCGGGGCATACAGGACGTAGAAGTACAACCAGTCCCGGTGGGTGACATTGAGCTGTCCCAAGACCGGGTAGCTGATCACCGCGGTGCTCGAGTTGGCGGCCCACGTGTACCCGTCGCGGGGTCGGTCCCACACCTCCTTCATCCCCACGGATCCGCCGGCCCCGGGCGTGTTCACGATCACGATGCGCTGCCCCAGGTACCGCTCCATCTGACTCCCCAAAATCCGCGCCGTCATGTCCGTGGAGCCGCCCGCAGGCCACGGGACGATGACCGTCACGGGTCGAACGGGCTGCCATCTGGCTGCCGCCTCAGCCACCCCGCCCACCGCCAGGACTGCGCAGACCAGCAACAGCACGTGCTTCTTATTCCCCATTGCAACACCCCTCCTTTTCCTCTTGTGCGTATTTCCCCTGTTCCTCGCTCCAGTGGGCCACCATCGTGGCTGGCGAATAGACGAACAGGACCAGCGCTTCCTCTGGCCCTGGGTTGGTCAGCTCGTGGGGTAGGTTCGGGGGTAAATACACCGCGTCGCCCTCGGCGACCTCCAGGAACTGATCCCCTACCCTCATGCGGACGCGACCCTTGAGGAGCACGTAGACCTCCTCATTCTCGTGTGCGTGACGGGGAATGCCACCACCCGGGTAAACCTGGCTTTGGCCCATAACGAACCTCTGTACCGGTAGCCCTGCGACGCCCGCGAAGACCCGAGTCCTCCTGCCTGCGGGAAACTCCCACCCTTCGATGTCGGTTATGCGAATCACTTCCGCCTTCGAATCCGCCATGAGCCTCACCCTCTTTAGAAAGCGCTTTCTCCAACCAGGCCTCTAACTCCTGCCAGGTCTCTGACTCCTGCTGTCGGCAGCGTTAGCCCTCGGGCCGCCAGCGCAGGTTCGGCTGGCGGGCGGCCCGGACTTCGTCCAGGCGGCCCACGGGCGTCGTGTGGGGCGCGGTCCGGACCTTCTCGGGGTCCTCCTGGCACTCGCGGTCGATGGCCACCATGGCTTCCACGAAGGCATCCAGGGTCTGCAGGCTCTCCGTCTCCGTGGGTTCGATCATGATGGCCTCTTCCACGATCAGGGGAAAGTACACCGTGGGCGCGTGAAACCCGTAGTCCAGCAACCGCTTGGCGATGTCCTTTGTGGTCACCCCGTCCCGGCGCTTCTGACGCACCCCCGAGGCGACGAACTCGTGTTTGCAGACCCGGTCGTAGGGAATCTCGTAGTGAGGGGCCAGCCGTACCCGCAGGTAGTTGGCGTGCAGCACGGCGTGCTCCGCTACCGCCCGCAGTCCGTCTGCACCCAGGGAACGCACGTACGCGTACGCCCGCACCAGGTTCGCGAAGTTCCCGTAAAAGGCCCGCACCCGGCCCACCGACTGCGGCCGGTCGAAGTCCAGCCCGTAGCGGTCGCCCTCCCGCACCACCACGGGCACCGGGAGGAACGGCTCCAGGTGCCGCTTCACGGCCACCGCGCACGCCCCGGGGCCGCCGCCGCCGTGGGGGGTCGAGAAGGTCTTGTGCAGGTTCATGTGCATGACGTCAAAGCCCTGGTCCCCGGGCCGAGTGATCCCCACCATGGCGTTGAAGTTGGCCCCGTCCAGGTACATCTGCGCGCCTGCGGCGTGCACCCGCTCCGCAATGCGGTCCACCTGCTCCTCGAACAGGCCCAGGGTGTTGGGGTTCGTGAGCATCAGGGCTGCGGTCCGCTCATCTAGGACCGCCTCCAGGGCTGCGAGGTCCAGGTTGCCCCGGGCGTCGGAGCGGACCGTGACCACCTCGTAGCCCACCATGGCCGCGGTGGCGGGGTTCGTGCCGTGGGCGGAGTCGGGGACGATCACCCGGGTACGCCGCTCCCCCCGAGAGGCGAAGTAGGCCCGGACCATCAACAGGCCCACCAGCTCTCCGTGCGCCCCCGCCGCGGGCTGGAAGGTGATTCCGTCCATGCCCGCGAGCTCCCGCAGCTCCTCGCCCAGCTCCCACAAAAGGCGCAGGGCGCCCTGAGCCCACTCTTCCGGCGTGTAGGGGTGCAGGCGCGCGAACCCCGCAAGGCGCGCGGCGTCCTCGTGTAGCTTGGGGTTGTACTTCATGGTGCACGAACCTAGAGGGTAGAACCCCTCGTCGATGGAGAAGTTGCGGTGGCTGAGGCCGGTGTAGTGGCGGACTACATCCAGCTCGCTCACCTCCGGCAGGCTTGGCGGCCGGGTGCGCAGCGCCCGGGCCGGCACCAGCTCCTCCAGGGGACGATCGGGGACGTCCGTCTCCGGCAGTCCGTGGCCGCGCCGTCCGGGTACGCTGCGCTCGAAGATGAGCGGGAAGTCCGTCACCGCCTCCTCCCGCCCACCCTGCGGGGTCTTGGCGCGGCCACGCGGTTCAGGGCCTCCACGAACTCGTCCATGTCGTCGCGGGTGCGGACCTCCGTCACACACACCAATAGCGCGTCTCCCATACCCCGGTAGAAGCGCCCCAGCGGCAACCCGGCGAGGAACCCTTCCCGCGCCATGCCACGCACCACCGCCGCTGCCGGCCGCGGGGTGCGTACCACGAACTCGTGAAACGTCGGCGCGTGAAACGCAACCCGAAAGCCCGGGAGCTCCGCGAGGCGCGACTTGAGGTAAGCAGCTTTGCGCACGCAGAGCTCCGCGACCCGCCGCACTCCCTCAGGCCCCAGCAGGCTCAGGTAGACGGCCGCAGCCAGCGCGTTGAGCGCTTCGTTGGTGCAGATGTTGCTCGTGGCCCTCTCCCGCCGGATGTGCTGCTCACGGGTCTGGAGCGTCAGCACGAACCCCCGGCGGCCGTGGCGGTCCACGGTAGCGCCCACCAGGCGGCCCGGCATGCGCCGCACGAAGGCCTCCCGCGTTGCGATGATGCCGAGGAAAGGGCCCCCGAAGTTCAGGGGGTTCCCAAGCGGCTGCCCTTCGGCGGCCACGATGTCCGCGCCGAGCTCGCCCGGGGGTGCGAGCAGCCCGAACGCCAGGGGGTCCGCGCAGGCCACCACGAGCAGGGCCCCGGCCCGGTGCGCGATCTCCGCCCAGCCCCGCACGTCCTCCAGGCAACCGAAGAAGTTCGGATGCTGCACCACCACCGCCGCGGTCCGCCCGTCCACAGCCCCGGCGGCTGGCGGCGTGAGCCCGTCCTCCGGCCGGAGTTCCGCCACCCGCACCCCGAGGGGCTCCGTGTAGGTGCGCAAGACCTGTCGGTACTCCGGGTGCACCGCCTGGCTCACCACGACCCGATCCCGCCCTGTCAGGTCCCGCGCCATAACCGCAGCCTCGCCCAGGGCGGACGCGCCGTCGTACATGGAGGCGTTCGCCACCTCCATGCCCAGCAGTTCACACACCATGGTCTGGTACTCGTACGCGGCCTGGAGCTCGCCCTGCATGAGCTCCGCCTGGTAAGGCGTGTACGCGGTGAGGAACTCCCCCCGACCCGCCAGCTGCCAAACTGCGGGCGGGACGAAGTGGTCGTACGCCCCCGCGCCCAAGAAGCAGCGCAGGCGATCCGCGTGTCCGTTTCGGTCCGCCAGCTCAGCGAGGTAGCGCAGGACCTCCGGGTCGCTCAGGGCCGGCCGCAGCCGCAGGGGGCGCCGCAGGCGCACGCTCGCCGGGACGTCCGCGAACAAGTCGTCCACGGACCGCACCCCGATGGCCCGCAGCATGGCCTCCCGCTCCGCAGGGGTGGTGGGGATGTAGCGCACTCAGGCCTCCCCGATGTGGCGGCGGTACGCCTCCGCGTCCAGGAGCCGGTCGAGCTCTGAAGGGTCGTCCGCCTCCACCACGATCATCCAGCCCTCCCCGTGCGGATCTTCGTTGACCAGTTCCGGGCGCTCCCGCAGCCGTTCGTTGACCTCCACCACGCGGCCGGAGACCGGCGCGTACAGGTCGCTGGCGGCTTTCACGGACTCCACCACACCGAAGGGCTGCATGAAGCGGACCTGCGCGCCCACCGCGGGCAACTCCACGTACACCACGTCCGTGAGGCGGTCCGCGGCGAACCGGGTGATCCCCACCCGGACCCGTCCGTCCTCTCGCTTGGCCCACTCGTGCTCGGTGCTGTAACGGTAGTCCTCCGGGTACACGCCGTCCCTCCTGTCGTCACAACCCAACTATACCGGACTATACCGGATCACACCCCAGACTTGCGGTGGAACGGTAGACGCGCCACCTGCGCGGGCACCGCGCGTCCCCGCACCTCCACCTCCACCCGGTTCCCGGGAGCGGCGACGTCCGGGGTGAGGTAGGCGAGGGCGATGCTCTGCTCCACCCATGGACCGAAGGTTCCGCTCGTGACCCTGCCCACCGGCCGGCCGCCGTGCCAGACCACGCTCCCCGATCGGGCGATGGCCCGCCCTTCCAGCACAAGTCCGCACAGCCGGCGCCGCAGCCCTTCCTGCTTCTGCCGGCGCAGGGCCTCCGCCCCCACAAAGGCCCGGCCGTCCAGCTTCACCGTCCACCCCAACCCCGCTTCTAAGGGCGTGGTGGTCTCGTCCAGGTCGACCCCATACAGCAGATAGCCAGCTTCCAGCCGAAGGGTGTCGCGGGCCCCCAACCCGCAGGGAGTGGCTCCGAGGGCCACCAGGGCTTCCCACACAGGCAGGGCGTCCTGCCAAGCGGTGAGGATCTCAAAGCCGTCCTCGCCCGTGTATCCCGTGCGGGACAGCGAAGCCCGCACGCCTGCGACCCGGGTTTCCGGCAGCACACCGAACCGGGGCAGGGCCGCGAGGTCTGCGTCCACCAGGCGCTGCAACAGCTCCCGGGCCCGCGGGCCCTGCAGGGCCAGAAGCGAGGTGAAGAACGAAACATCCTGGACCTGGCAGTCCCGCGCGTGCTGGCGCAGCCACTGCGCGTCCAGCTCCCGGCGCGAGGCGTTCACCACCAGCAGGAAGTGGTCTTCCCCCAGCCGGCAGGCCACCAGGTCGTCCAGCACCCCGCCCGCTTCGTTGCACATGGGGGTGTACAGCGCTTGCCCGAACCCAAGCCGCTTGGGGTCGTTACACAGCACCCGGTCCAGGGTCCCGAGCGCACCTGGCCCGCTCAGGCGCACCTCGCCCATGTGGGAGACGTCGAACAGGCCCGCGGAGGTGCGCACCGCGCGGTGTTCTGCCACGATGCTGCTGTACTGCAGGGGCATCTCCCAGCCGGCAAAAGGGACCATTCGCGCGCCCATCTCCCGGTGCCGGCGGTGCAGGGCCGTCCGCAGGGCTCGGGTGCGGCCGACCTGAGCCCCACAGGACGCCGCCCAGGCCCGCAGGCGCTCGGTGCGCGCCACACACTCCTGTACGAAAGCCACCGCCACATCGCGCACGGTCAGGACCTCGCCCCGGAACCGCACCCCGAAGTCCCTGGCCCAGGCTTCCTCCGGCAACGACTCCAGTGCCCGCACCAGGGCCTGGGAGGAGGCACGGAACTCCGACAGCAGCTGCTCGCGCCCCAAGCCTCCCCAGTGCTCCACCCAGCGCGCGTTGAGCGTGCCGTCGTCGTCCAGCGGCACCAGCTCGGTGGGCGCTCGCCCCCCCGGAAGCTCCCCAATCCCTCGGGAGGCCGCGTAGCTCCGGCCCACGAGGTGCGCCACCGCGTCCCGTGGGGCCCAGCGCTCGATGCGCTTCGACAGCAAATCCTCAGGCAGCTTGTTTACGAGATGTTCGAGCTCTTCTGCGGCCT
>JBEQAH010000074.1:0-8285 GCA_041640435.1 bacterium
AGACGCTTCGGGGCGAACCTCCGTTCCACCCGGATCGCACCGGACTCCCGCTCCGGGCAAGTCTCCAGACACATTTCGCAGCCGATGCAGCGGGCTGCCTCAAAGGATAGGGACACCGCCCCCCCTTCCTCCCGGTACGCCAGGGCCCCCGTGGGGCACGCCCTGCCGCACATGCCGCATCCCGTACAGGCTTGCGGGTTAATCTCGACAACCCCTGTGGGGGCACCCGGATGGGATAGATCAACCTCCGGTTGCTGCGCGATGCTCTCCACGACTTGGAGCAGAACCGAGCTCACTACTTCCGGAGACGTGCGGAACACTCCGGGCGGCACGCGGTGTCGACCCTCCCTCGCCGGTAAACCCGCGCCCGGCGGCTGTTGGAGCTGTGGCAGCCACTGCACCCGCTCCTCGGGCTCCCCCACCGCCGCCAGCAGCTCCCTGCAAAACTCCACAGTCCGCAGGACCTTCTCTCCCGGAGCGTTGGGGCACGGACCCGTGCAGCGCAGGACTCCCACCGCTGTAGCACCCAGCAGCAGAGGGGCCACCAGCCAGCTCGCGGTTGCCATGGCCGCGCACGCCAGGGGGACCGGCATCCAGCCCGGGTGCACAGGCCCCGGCGGGGTGGCCTTGGAGCACACAAAGAGAATTCCCCGCGGTCCAATTCCGTCGCCGTCCTCCAGCAAGGCTCGCACCCGGGCTTCCACCTCCGGAGGGGAGTAACCCGGGAAAGGGAGGCTCTCCCGCGGGCATCGGGTGGCGCAGACCCCGCAAGCCTCGCACCGGCTCGTATAGATCCGGATGCGTCCGTCTAAGCGGGAGATGGCCTGTACGGGACAGGCCTCCACACAAAGATGGCAGCCCTCGTCGGTTGCACACCGCTCGGAATCCCACGAGGGCATGGCCCGGTAGGCGGGTACGGGCAGGCGCAAAAAGGATCGCCGGCTCAGGCGCTCGGGCAAGTAGGGCTTGGCGTTGGCTGGCTTGCTCCCCGGAAACGCCAGGGCCGCAGCCACCGCCGCCCCTAACAACACCCGGGCTTTCCGGGTGGCCAAGAAGCCGTCCATGCCCCGGCACCAAGTCCCCAGATCCACCTGCCCCACTCCCAGCGGATCGAAACCTGCCTGCCTCAAGGCCGCCTGCAGTTCTCGTTCGTCCAATTCATTTCCGCACAGCCCCAGGACCGCGTTCGTGGCTCCGGATTGCGGAATGAGCCTTTCCAACCGAGCGGGATCCTCGCACAGGTCCTCCACCACGTGCACAGTCCCACGGGGATCCCTCAGGGCTAGGTCAGCCTTCACTACCTCGAGGTCTACTTTTGCCTCCAAGGCCACGTGGTGGCACAACAGCACGACCACCGGTCCCGCATCCGTCATGCGTCCGCCTCCCACACCTGGCCCACGAAGGACAGAAAGCGCCGCTCCTGTTCCACGAAGGCTTCACAGGCTGCGGCTCCCGCCCTGTACAGCTCGGGCAGATCCTCCCGCACGAGCCGCTCCGCCAACCCGGGCACCCATGTGGCCACGTAACAGTCCAGAAAGCGAACCTGGCGTACCATCACGTTCCTCGCCCCGCGAACATCCCCACACTGCCACGCGTCTGCCTCCCGGCCACACAGGAACGCGAGGTACTCCAGCTCCACCGATAGGTGATCCGGAGCTCCCCGCAACTGCGGAGAGAGTGCCAACCCCGCGGAAGCGTATTCCCGCTCCAGCCGGCCGCACAGCGCCGCCACGGCCTGGGGGTCCCTTCCCAGATGAGATGAGCTCCGCAGCAGAGAACTCAGGTCCGCTCCCCCGCGGCCCGCAAAGCCCCTCTCGTACGCCTCCCGGAGGGTCCGCGCAGACTGCAGCCCCTCCAGTTCCCGAAGCAAACGCTGCCACACAGGAAAGAACGGGAAACCGGCCAGGACCGCTTCACCCCCGAGCGCCGTAGCAGCTTCCCGAAGTCCGGAAACCCTCTCTTCTGTGGGGACCAGAAACACTTCTGCGAGGAACCGGTAGACTGCCTGGCGTACCCGCGCCAGCGCCTTCATGGTGCCCGCCGCGTGGCGCTCCCCTCCGGCACCCGCTCGGGTAGAAGTTCGTACACCACCGCTGCCAGGAACACCAGCACCACCCCGAGGATGAACAGGGTCGGTGCGAACGGCAAGCGAGGCTCGCTGTGAGCAGCGGTGGCAGGGGTACCCAGCGGGGCAGCCAGGAAGAAATAGCTCACGATCTGCAGCAGGAAGCCCACGACAATAAACAGCACGGTCCATACGGTGCGCATCAGCGGCCCTCCTCCACCTCGAGGATGGGGAACACCTTCACCACCAGCGTGTACAGAAGGCTACCCAGGCCAAACAGCCCCAGGATCACGCTGTACTCCACCCACGTGGGGGCATAACTCCCCACCGGGTATGGCAGCAGGGCCCCGTGGGTCTGCGAGGGAACCACGATGAGCAACCGCTTCCCTACCGCAGCCACGTTCACCAGCAGTCCGCTTACCACTCCGCCCGCCATCCAGCTCCGCCCCGCCAGCGGCACCAGGGACAGCACGAACAGCGCCCCGGTCACCGCGAGGGCCCACCTCAGGGCAGAGCTCCCCGTGCTCCACCCTGCAAGCCCCAGTACAACCGCAAGCACCCCCAGGGCCCAGGCCACGCCAGGCCGGAAGGCAGGTAGGGGGAGTCCGAACAGCTCCCGCAACCATGCGGCTCCCAGCACCACAGCTGCCAGCGCCAGCGTTCCCACCGACGTCCAGTACAGCCCCGCGTACGGCCCCGTCAGAATCGCCGTGCTGACCCTTCGCTCTACTTCCGGCGCGGCGTACGTCACGGTCAGCAACTCAGCGGCGGTGAAGTACAGGTAGGTCAGGACCAGCACCAGCAGGATCCCGTGAAGGGTGCGGAAGGTTTCTTCCCGAAGCCGTTCCGCGACCCCCAGGGCCCGGCGGAGGATCGCAGCGATCACCAACAGCAGTCCGATCCCGGAGACTCCGGCCATGACTGCGAACCCGGGCGCCTGCAGGGCGCTGTACCACCCTGGCCGGCCCGTCTGGATCCCGAACACGAAGCCCAGGGTGGCGTTCGCCGTCACCGCAAGCGGCACGATCGCAACCGCCAGCCACAGGCTTGCCCGGTGATGCCGGGCCCGTTCCTCCGGGGTGTCTTGGTATCCTGCCGCCCACAGCCGGTAAAACCCCTGGAGGCGGCTCGGGCGCTTCGCGAGCAGCGCCGCGTCCTTACGGCCATCTAGGTAGAAGTACACGAGGCTGGCAAATAGGTAACCGGCGATCACCAGGGTGAAAGTACCGAAGAACGGCGACTGCGGCCGGCCATAGCGAAACAGGTTTACGATGCCCCGCGCGGGTTGCCCCAGGTCCACCAGCACACAACCAGCTGCCGCTACCGCCGCGATGATGGCGAGGAGCTCTCCCATCCGCGACACCGACTCCAGGTGCTCCAACCTCAGCAATCGGATTAAGGCCGCCATGCTGATCCCGGCAAAACTCACCCCCGCGAAGTACACGTCGAAGGCAATGTACAAGCCCCACGTCGCTCCCGCCATGCTCCCCAAGTTTCGCAACCCGGTGACCACCAAGCCCTCCGACCATTGCCAGGAATACGCGTACAGTCCGACTGCCACCAGCGACGTGGACAGGGCCAGCCACACCCACAGCCAAGGGCTGAAGCGTCCGATGCCCAACGGAAGCTCCCTCACATCCGCCGCCATGGCTACACCCCTCGTCGAATTTCATCGAAAGGCCGCGACTCCCCGTGGGGCGGATGCCCGCCCACGTACCACACCCGCGGCTCCGTCCCCGCCTCTTCCAGCAATCGGAAGGACGGTTTCTGCCGGAGCCGTTGCGACACCTCGCTGTTGGGGTCCTCCAGATCGCCAAACAGGAGCGCGAAGGCCGGGCAGTTGGTCACACATGCGGGCTTTCGTCCCTCCTCGACCCGGTGCACGCAGAAGGTGCACTTCTCGATGACTCCCTTCAGGCGCCCGCCACCCGCGGTTCGCCGACGCTCCGGCCCGTAGGCCCGGTCCAGGTCCGGGTTCGCGTAGGGGGGCACAACCCCGCTTGTCCTCTTTGTGTCTCCCTCCTCCCAGTTCAGGTACTGATTTTTCTTCGGCTCCTTCCAGTTGAAGAAGTTGACCCCGTAGGGGCAGGCCACCTCGCAGTAGCGACAACCGATGCACCGGTCCCAGTCCGTGGCCACGAGCCCGTCCTCCCGCTTGTAACGGGCGCCCACGGGGCACACCTTCACGCACGGCGGGTTGTCGCAGTGCATGCAGGGACGGGGCAAAAACCACACGTGCACGTTAGGGTACGTCCCCTCCTCGAACCGGAAAACATACATCCAGAAGTGCGCGGTGGGGGTGTCGTTCTCGACCTTGCAAGCCTCCATGCACGCACGGCACCCCATGCACCGGTCCAGATCTATTACCATCGCATACCTGGGCATTCCAACACCTCCCGCCCTACCCCTTGTACACGCGCACCTTGACGCGGAAGGACTGGTCCGCGGTGTTCGTGACGTAGCCTTCTCCGGTGAAGAACAGCTCCGCCGGTGCAGCCCCGTTGCCCTTGCTCCACGGGTGGCGGACCGCTTCTCCAAAGTGGTGCGGCAACCCTACGGTGTCCGGTCGGATGCCCTCGTGGGTCCGCACCGTCGTCTTGACCCGGCGCGTCTCGCCCGTGACGGCGTTGTGGGACTCCACCCACACCTCATCTCCGTCCTGGATGCCCCGAGCCCGTGCGGTTCGGGGGTGGATGACCAGCCAGCCTCGATCCATCAGCTCGCTCAACAGGGGAAGCTGCGTTGACCGCGACTGCTTGTGTTCGATCAGCTTGTAGCTGATCAGGTACAGGTCGTACTCCGGCGGCGAGTTCTCCATGGTGGGCTTCCGCCAGGTGGGGAACGGCGTGTAGTCGCGCCAGTAAACCTCCTCCGCTCCCTTCGCCCGCATCGTATTCCGGTACCGCAGCAGCGACTCCCCATAGAAGCGGTGCCGAATGCCCCCAAAGGGCGGGTCCACGGCGTAGCCGTACCGTTCTCTGGCGGGTATCGGGCCCTTGGGCCAAACTCCGTGCCTCTCGAAGTACGCGATCCCCTCCGGGATCCCCTCGGACTTCGCCCACCGGTCGAAGATCTCCCGTACCTGGGGCTTACGGTCTAGGGGCAGCTGGTACGGCTCCTTGAGCTTTAACGCCTTGTTCAGCTCGTCCAGGTACCCCTCGGGACCGTACAGAACGCCCAGGCGTTCGCACAGATCAAGATAGATGTCGATCTCCCCCCGGCTCTCAAACAGAGGCTCCATCACGGGTAGCCGCACCGTCACGGCATCCACGTACTGATCCCCCGCGGCGTACGGCCCCTCGTACTTCTCCAGGGTGGCCGCGGGCAGCACCACGTCCGCGAAGAGATCGGCCGTCAGTGACATCCACGCATCCAGGGCTACCACGAACTTGAACTTCCGGTAGGCCTCCCGGATGTCCGGCGCAGATCCAAACGATCTGACTGGGTTCGCCATGTGCAGGATCAGAACCTCCGGCAGCTCTTTCACTCCGTACTTCTCAGGGTTCTGCATCACCTTGGCGACCACCGCGGCGTTGCCGCTGTTGATGGGGAAAAACTTGGACCCCGCAAGGGTAAAGAAGTAGGGTGGATCCTTGATCTCGATTTGATCCAGCTTTTCGAAGTTGTCGTGCACCCGCCACGGCCCCATGTGGAACCGTTGCCCACCTACCGCTCCCACGGCTCCCAGGAGCATCATGACCAGGGTCATAGCCCGGATGGCCTGAAATCCCAGCTCCTGCTGGGCCATGTGGTAGGCATGGATGGCCACCGGCCGGTACGGGAGGTGCATCCCGTCCACCACCACCGTGGCGCCGAGGTGCGCATTCTCCGCCAGCTCCCGGGCCAGTCGCTGGATTTGATCCTCGGGCACACCGCACACCTCCGCAGCCCACTGCAACGTATACGGGTCCACGTGTTCCTTGAACACCTGGAAGGCTGGCTTCACCGTTTTGCCGTCCACGGAGAACGTCCCCTCCAGGGCCGGCTCCAAACCGGGGACGTCGTAGGGTCTGGGGCCGTTGGCCGCCTGGTCCCACACCTGCTCCTTACCCTCGCGCCGCAGGAAGAACCCGTCCTCCTGGACCAGGAAGGGGGCGTTGGTGTAGCGGCGGAGGTAGCCGCGGTCGACCGCGCCCATCTGGATCAACTCGCGGCACAGGGCCAGGGCGAGCGCGAGGTCGGTTCCCGGGCGGATGGGGATCCACTCATCCACGAAGGGGCCGCCGCCATGCCGCCGTGGGTCGATGAGCACCACCTTGCAACCGCGCTCCCGCGCTTCCAACAGCTGCTGGGGCCAGGTGATCCAACAGAGCAAGTTGCCCCCCGCATTGGTCAGGTTCCATCCCCAGGCCAGCACCAGTCGGCAGTGGCGGAAGTCTGGATGCAGGACTCCGGAAATCCCCACGGTGTACTCACTCGCGCGGTACCCGGCGTCTGAGCAGAAAGCTCCGTGCCCCAGCTTCGTGGCTCCGAGGGCCTTAACAAAGGCGTCGTCGTAGAAGGCACGCGCCTTGCCCCGCCCCTTCTGCCACAGCACCAGCTTGGGGTTCTTCGCCCGCACCTCCCGGATCCGGTCCGCCACGAGCTTTAAAGCCTCGTCCCACGTTGCAGGACGCCACTGCCCGGGAACCCCTTTCTCGTTGGTGCGCACCAGGGGTGTGCGCAGCCGGTTCGGATCGTACAAAGCTGTGATCTGAGCCACCCCCTTGGGGCACAGCGTTCCCCGGTTGCGAGGATGAGCGGGATTGCCTTCTAGCTTCACCACCCGGCCGTCTACGCGCCGGGCGAGGAGCCCGCAGTCCTGCTTGCCGATCCAGCAGGTGGTCGGCACCCACTCTGCTGTGGGCCGCGCGGCGGGTGCGCCCGCGGCCTGCAGGGTGTCCAGCTCGCCGAACAGAAACCGGCTCGCGGCCATGGTTCCGGCACCGACCGCGGAAGCCTTGAGAAAGGTCCGGCGAGTCACCTTCATCACACACCTCCGATGCCAAGCGGTTTGCCCCAAACGACCTCCGTCATCAAGTTAGTCAGGCACGCCTCAGCCGAACATCCGGCGCGGAGCGTATCCAGATGCGGGGCGTCTATACTCTCTCCGCCGGAGGCGACTCCTGCCAGGCCACCCCCCAGGTTCCGGACATCGCGTGAGAGTCCCAGGCGGCGGTGGACACGTCGCGGGGATGCGGCTTCGGGCTGGCCGTTTGCGCAGGCGCTTCCCGGCGGCTCCCCCTTTGGGTTGAGGGCGTGGAGAGACCCGGGCGCGAAGGGACGTTGGACCGCCGGGATACCAGCGACTCCAGCATGGCACTCCTGAACCTGCGCCGAGGGCAGAGCGCGTCGTTTTGAGAGGTAGTGCAGGAGGCGCACGTGCACGGGGTGAGCACCCGAAAGGCGAACGCGCGGGCTGCAGGTGCTTGGGGTCGCGGTAAGTGTTCCCCGTCTGCGTGGAGCTGAATCAGCAGGTACCGGTCCCGGGACCGGTTGCTGGAGGGGAGTGTCCGTACGTGCGGCTTGCCTACGAGCAGCGGGGTAGCCAGGGGGTTCGCCGCATGAGCGAGCCTGCTGCGGGAGGCAGCAGCGGAGGTGCCGGTTCACTTGTGGGGCCAATGACGAGGGCATGGGGATGGAAGCCCCGACCCGCAGGGTTCAACGCCAGTCCCTCCTTGTGGCACTCCCGTCCGTTCGTCGGTGCGTCGGATGCCACCGGCCGGTCAAGGCTTAATGCGCCTTTCTCCCTGCGCGGCCGGCGGCCCTTCTCGCCGACAGCCCGCCTTGAGGTTGTAGGCATACGCAGCTCCTCCTCGGCCCGCCGGAGAAGTCGCCCTGCACGCAGCTCGAGGTGGCGCCCATCGGCAGGTAGAATGCCCGCAGGGGCCCGGAGCCTTCACCTCCGCCCACGCCCCTCCACGACCGATCCTCTGGCGTGGGCGCGCCTCTATTCCGCGATGAACCCATGCCGGGACACGGGGATGGAGGCCCTCGGGGTCTCCGAGCGCCACCTCGGCCAAGATCCGCTCCATGGTCGCCATCTTCTTCCTTAATGAGATCCCTTTTCGGGCACACCTGCTGTTCCACCAGTCGGGCCCGTGGGCCACCGGATGGCGGAGTCCTTGCGTCCGGTCACGGACGATCGTCCGCAGGAACATCTCACAGGCCACACGCGCCACGACCCTACAAGGCTCCTGCAGATTGCCGCACAGCACCGAGAAGTCGTTTCACTACCACT
>JBEQAH010000075.1:0-8191 GCA_041640435.1 bacterium
GGGGCTGCGGGGCTCGGGTGCGTAGGGCACAACTGGTCTTCGCAGTGGTGTTGGTCGCGGCCGGGGTGGGGCTCGTGCAGGAAGCCCTACGACTCCCCACCGGATGGACCCCATCCGGCCCCGGTCCGGGCTTCTTCCCCCTCTGGCTTGCCGCGGGGTTCACCCTCACCGGGCTCGTGGTGCTCGGACGCGCTTGGGGCGCCTCGCGCGACACCGAAACGCCCTTCCTCCCCGCGGGCGCCTGGAAGCGGCTTCTGGTGGTGTTCCTGCCCATGGCCGCTGTGGTCGCCTTCCTCGATACCCTCGGCATCTACCTGGGAGGGGGGCTGTACCTGGCGGCCTATGCGCGGTTTGTGGGCCGCCACCGCGGGCCGCTGGTTCTGCTGGTCAGCATCGGCGTGCCCCTTGCGCTGTTCTTGGTGTTTGAACGGTGGTTCCGCATGCCTTTGCCCAAAGGGACGCTTCTCGAGTGGTGGCTGTACGGAAGGTAACTGTATGGAACTGGGGCGGACATTCCAGGATCTGCTCTACGGATTGGGGGTAGCGGCCTCTCCCCCGAACCTCCTGGTGGCCGTGGTGGGCTTGCTCCTGGGGACCGCCATCGGCGTCCTGCCAGGCCTGGGAGGGACCAACGGGGTCGCGTTGCTGCTCCCCCTCACCTTCCACCTGAGCCCCACCGCAGCCATCATCCTGTTGACCTCCGTGTACTGGGGAGCCATCTTTGGTGGCGCCATCACCTCCATCCTGTTCCGCATCCCCGGAGAGCCCTGGTCCGTGGCCACCATGTTTGACGGGGTTCCCCTCGCGAAACAGGGAAAGGCCGCCACCGCCCTCACCGCAGCGTTCACCTCCTCCTTCATCGGCGCCCTGGTGGCCATGGTGCTGTTCACCTTCTTTGCTCCGCCTCTGGCGGAGCTGGCCCTCCGCTTCGGGCCACCCGAGAATTTCGCGGTTCTTCTCCTCGCCTTCGGAACCATCGCGGGGCTGGAGTCAGGTGACCCGGTCAAGGCTCTCCTCATGACCCTGCTCGGCCTTCTGCTGGCGACCGTGGGGTTTGACATCGTAAGCGGTTCACCCCGCATGACGTTCGGATCCGTTTCCTTGCAGAGCGGAGTGAACTTCATTGTGATCGCCATTGGACTGTTCGGGCTGGGGGAAATCCTCCTCTCCGTGGAGGAGGAGCTGCGCCTCCAGGGAATGCGAGCCCGCCTGAGCTTCCGAGAGGTTTGGGAGACGTGGAAACTGTTCCCCCGCTACCTCTGGACCCTCATCCGCAGCAGTCTCCTTGGCTTCTGGATCGGCGTCCTCCCCGGCACTGGGGCGACCCCCGCGTCCTTCATGAGCTATGGCCTGGCGCGGCAGTTCAGTCGGAGGGGAGCGCAGTTCGGCACCGGCGAGGTGGAGGGGGTGATCGCCCCGGAGACCGCAGCCCACGCGGCCGGAATCGGCTCCCTGCTCCCCATGGTCACCCTGGGCATTCCCGGTTCCCCCACCGCGGCCGTGATGCTGGCGGGCTTCTTCATCTGGGGCCTCAACCCGGGACCCCTCTTGTTCCAGGAGAACCGCGAGTTCGTGTGGGGACTCATCGGCTCCATGTACCTGGGCAACGTGCTGGGCGTGCTCTTGGTCCTGACCCTGGTGCCTGCCTTTGCCGCCATCGTTCGGATTCCCTTTGCGATCCTGGCTCCTCTGATTACCATTCTCTGCACCATCGGCGCGTACGCGGTGAACAACCAGGTTCTGGACGTGTGGATCATGCTCGGGTCTGGCGTCGCCGGCTACCTGTTTAAGAAGCTGGGCTACCCCCTCGCGCCCCTCGTGGTGGCCCTGGTGCTGGGGGACATGACCGAGCAGGCCTTTCGCCAGAGCCTCATCATGGGCCAGGGATCCCCCTCCGTCTTCTTTACCCGCCCCATCGCCGCATTCTTCGTGGGCCTAGCAATCCTGGTCTTCCTCCTCCCCTTTCTCCGAAACCTCACCCGCAGGGCCCACGGCAGGACTGTGGCTGCCGAAGCTCCCGGAGCTTCGAGCAGCTAGAGGATTCGCCCGTGGGGATCGTGGCCTTCACTCGAGAGCTCGGAAGCCTCGGGACCTTCATCGCCGAGGAAGTGGCCCGGCGCCGGCAATATCGCTTCGTCCGGCAACAGATTCTGGAGGAGGCAGCCCTCGCGGGATCCCTCACGGAGGATGAGCTCGCCCGCCTCGTGGAGAGTCCCCCGGGGTTGTGGGAGCGCCTGAGCCTGCCCGCCCGGCGTCATTTCTATCACGTGGCGGCCCGGGTCCTGGAGTTCGCGCAGGCGGGGGACGTGGTGATTCTAGGTCGGTGGTCCACCATGCTGCTGCGGGGGGTGCGCCATGCGGTCCGGGTCCGCGTGTGCGCCCCCCTGGACCTGCGGGTCGCACGCCTGGCGGATCGGCTGGGAGTCTCGTCCGCCGAGGCCCGGGCGTTGGCGGAGCGCTACGATCAGGGGGTGCGGGCCCGCATTCGTCAGTTCTTCGACGTGGAGTGGGAGGACAGCGATCTGTACGACCTGGTGCTCAACACGGAGCGGATCACCATTGAGACCGGTTGCGAGCTCGTGGAGCGGCTCCTGGACAGTCCCGAGTTCCAGCCCGACGAGACCTCCCGCCAGGAGGTTCGGAATCGCGCCCTGGCTCTGCGGGTCCAGGAGGCTCTAAAGTCAGCGGAGCGCTTGGGCCACGTGGACTTACACGTCACGGCCCGCGAGGGCACCGTGACCCTCCAGGGGGTGGTGTTCGGCCCGGAGGAGCGAGACCGGGTCCTGGAGGTGGCCCACTCCGTGCCTGGAGTCATTCGTGTGAACGACCAGCTCACCGTGGCCCGCAGGCCCCTGCGCTAAGCGGACTGCCCTGCCCCGCAGCCGCCTCCCCCCTGGGGACCCGCGACGCCGGGCCCACCGGGACCTTCGATCTCCTCACACGGCCGCGGGCATCCCCCTCTGCTCTATGGGCACGTACTCCCGCGCGTCCGGCCCGTCGTACACCTGACGCGGCCGGCTGATTTTCTGCTCCGGATCCTTCAGCATCTCCTCCCAGTGCGCAAGCCAGCCGGAGGTCCGGGGGATGGCGAACAGGACCGGGAACATCTCCACGGGGAAGCCCATGGCCTGGTAGATGAGCCCGGAGTAGAAGTCCACGTTCGGGTACAGGCGGCGGCGGACGAAGTAGTCGTCCTCCAAGGCGATCCGTTCCAACTCCAGGGCGATCTCCAGCAGCGGGTTCACACCCGTCACGGAGAACACCTCGTGCGCCACCTGTTTGATGATCCGGGCGCGGGGGTCGTAGTTCTTGTACACTCGGTGGCCGAAGCCCATCAACAGGACCTCCCCCGACTTGACCCGTCGGATGTACTCGCCCACCCGGTCCTTGGTGCCGATCTCCTGCAGCATCCGCAGGACCTGCTCGTTGGCCCCCCCGTGGAGGGGACCGTACAGAGCTGCCGCGGCCCCCGCCACGGCAGAATACGGGTCCACGTGGCTGCTCCCGATGGCGCGCATCACGTGGGTGCTGCAGTTCTGCTCGTGGTCCGCATGCAGAATGAAGAGCACGTCCAGGGCTCGCTCCAGCACAGGGTTGGGCGTGTACTTCAACTCCGTGGTCCGGAACAGCATGTTGAGAAAATTGCCCGTGTAGGACAGGTCGTTGTCCGGATACACGTAGGGGAGGCCCCGGCTGTGTCGGTACGCGAAGGCCGCCAGGGTGGGCATCTTCGCAATGAGCCGCACCACCTGCCGCCACCGCACCGCCGAGTCGTGGACATTCTTCGCTTCCGGGTAAAAAGTGGACAGCGCTCCCACGGTCCCGATCAGCATCCCCATGGGGTGGGCGTCGTAGTGGAAGCCGTCCAGGAACTTCTTGATGGACTCGTGAAGGAAGGTGTGGTGGGTGATCTCGTGGGCCCAGGCCTCCAGCTCACTCCGCGTCGGGAGCTCCCCACGCAGCAGGAGGTAAGCGACCTCCAGGTAGGTGGAGCGCTCCGCCAGGACCTCGATGGGGTAGCCCCGGTACCGCAGAATTCCCCGCTCTCCGTCTATGAAGGTGATGCGGCTCCGGGTGGATGCGGTGTTCAGGAAGGCCGGGTCGTAGCTCAGAAGCCCGAAATCCTCTTCGTCCACCTTGATCTGCCGCAGGTCCGTAGCCCGGATCGCCGCTCCGTACCTCGGGTAGGTCCCATGCAGGATGGGCACCTCGTAGGTCTTGCCCGTGCGGTTGTCGATGATGGTCAGGGTGTCCTTGCTCATGGGTCACCGCCCCTCGCGCTCTGGAGTCGGTCTGGGATCTTGGGCTTCACCTTCAGTTTACCGACCCCCGCAGGGCCGTGCACACTGGAGTTCCTGCCCCGGGGACCGCGCGGATCCCTTGCACTCCTCGGAGCGGTTAACTCCGGCTCCTCCCACCGGGGTCGGGCGCTTTTCCCTATCCCGACTCCCCCGCGGTCAGCCTGCCAGCCATCTGTGTAGCCGGCGAAGGGCATCGAGCCGGTCGCTGTACCCGGCCCTTGCCCTACGCACCGCCCTCTCCAGCACGGCCACCGTTCGGTCGTACGTTCCCCGGTCCACGGGGAAAGGGTGGCCGTCCTTGCCGCCGTGGGCGAAGGCAAAGCGGGCGGGGTCGCGCCAGCTGGCCTGCGTGCCCGCCAACAGCTCTGACAATAGCGCCAGAGCTCGAAGGGTTTTCGCCCCCACTCCGGGCAGGCCGAGGAGCGCCTCGAAGGACACTGCCTGGGCTTCGTACGTCCGCAGGAAGATGCGCTCCAGGTGGCGTGGGTTGAGGTCGGCCACGGAGATGGCGTGCCTTCCGGGCATGACGAGTGCTCGTTGCAGCGCCCCCAGGAGCCGGTGAGGCGGCTCTCTGGAGAGCTCCGTCATGGCCTGCCGGGCGGGGCCGCTCTCCCGGGCCACCAGGTTGAGCGTGGGCACCGTGCGCTCCGCGCACACCGCGGCATGCGGCTCGCACACGAAGTCCACGACCGCCTCGCCGAGCCAGTGGTAGCGGCGGGCTGTCCGATCCGAGGGCCTCATCCCCTGCTGCACGACCGCCCACGCTCCGGTGCGGGTGGCGAAGAAGGTGTGGTGGTAGAGTTGATAGCCGTCCTGGACAGCGTTGTTGTCCACCTTGGCGCTCAGGCGGCTCGCATACACCAGCCGGTCCGCCTGCAGGCCCAACCGTTCTCCGTACGCGCGCAGTTCCTGAGGCGTCCTGCGCGACGCCGCCCCCTTGCCGCCCGCCACCGCCAGACCCACCTCCTCCTCCAGGCCCTGCAATGCCTCCTTGAGGGCACCGCACACGGTGGTGGTGAGGCCGCTGCTGTGCCAGTCGAAGCCCAAAAGACACCCGAAGGCCTGGAACCAGAAGGGGTCGCTGAGCCTGCGGAGTACGCCCTCCGGTCCTTCGTCCTCCACCAGAGCGCACACCACCGCCCGAGCGAGGCGAACCATGCGTTCAAATAGCCACCGCGGCGCTGAGCCACTGTGAAGCGGGAGGGTGGCGGTCCCGGTCCGCCGCACCGTGCACTACCGGCCCGGCGGCTGCGGCACCCAGCGGGGCGCCACCTGCCGGAGAACAGGCACCAGCACGAACAGGGCAAGCAGCGCGTTCGCCGCCGCCTTGACGGCGTTAAAGGGAACGAAAACCGGCAGAAGCATGCCGGCCACACGCTCAGGCGGCATCCCAAACTGCAGGTACAGGATGACGAAGTTCCCGGGGATCATCACCAGCACCCGGGCCAGGGTCCCCAGGGCAGCCGCGCGCAGCAGTCGCGCCGGTACCGGCCCCCGGCCCCGATGGTACGCCCACGAGGTAGCCGCCACGAACGTGGCCGCAGCCACAAAGTCCGCCAGGGGCCCGAAGGGACCGCGTGCTCGAAACAGCAGGTACAGCACATCCTTGACGAACACCACGGCAACCGCAGGCCCGGGGCCGTACATGACCCCGCCGAGCAGCGCTACCGCGTCGCTGGGGTCGTAGCGCAAGTACGGGGCCTGCGGGAGGACTGGAAACTGCACCGTGGCCATCAGCACGAAGGCCACGGCTGCCAGCACCGCGAGCACCACCAGCTTCTGCGTACTCATCCGGATCCTCCCAGGCGGTCAGAGCTCCGCCACAAACCGGTACGCCTCCAGCGCGGGGCCCTCCTGCTGCTGGCCGAGAGCTACCGCCACGGTCCGGGGTTCGCTGAACCTCAAGGGCTTGCGGCTACGGACAGGACAGGAAGCCTCAGTTCGGCCCCGGGCGGGACTTCTGCAGGGCAGAACCTCATGGCGCCCCGCGGATGACCCTCTGGTAGGCGTCGTAGGCGGGCTTGGGCTGCGCGGCAGTGTCCAGCAGGCCGTAGGTGCGTGCCTCCGGGTTGGCGTCGGAGTCGTGCAGCTTGAACCAGAACACCTTGGCGGCTCCCAGGGACCGCAGGTACGGCAGGTGGCTCCGCAACCACTGCGCCTGGCCCTCCGGCCCCAGATAGCGTGGATCGGTGAACCCCTTGGCGGCCTGCTCCGCCGGGTCGCTGGGGTAGCCGGTCTCCGTGACCCAGATCGGCTGGTCCCCCACCCCGAAGCGGGCCAGCGTGGACCGGACGTACTCCATCCGTGCCGCCATTCTCTCCGGACGGTAGAGGTGGACGTTCATCACGTCGAAATTCGGCCCGGCCGGGTACTGCGGGTCTCCCAGGATGTCCTCCAGGAAGTCCGGGTCGAGGCGCTGGCCGCCCAGGGCCAGCCCGCCCAGCACCACCCGGGCGCGCGGGTTGGCGCCGTGGGCGGCCTGCGCGGTCACCTGGAGCCAGTAGGCGTACTGCTGCGGCGTGCCCCGCTAGGCGCCCAGCAGGTCGGGCTCATTCAAGAACTCCCAGTCGAGCACCTGCGGGTACTGCCCGACGAAGCGCGCCACGAATTCCCTCCAGGCCCGCTCGCCCCGGGGAGGGTAGAAAATCACCTCATCCCCAGGGGTGCCGGGCGGCGCCGAGGAGTTCCACGCCGGCGGCCAGCCCAGCTGCACGAGCGCTCGCAACCCAGCGCGGCGGCCTGGGCGATCACCTGCGTCAGAGGGCGTCGTTCCAGTCCGCCGGCCCGGTGGTTGGACGCGGCTCTGCCCGACGGCGAAGCGCACGTACCCGATGCCGGCTTGGCTGGCCAGCTGGAACGCCTGCGGGGTGACCGAGGAGGGGAAGCCAGCCCCGGTGGAGACACCCCAGGCCGGTTCCCTGACGTCGGCGGCACGAGGGGCGAAAGGCTCCCGCAGACCCCTCCCAGCAGACCGGCCATCACGACCAGGCCGGTGCCCATGAGGGTCCCTGCGAGTTCCAGCACCCTTTGAGGTTACCCCACTCGATCTCACAAACCCGTAACGCTCCAGCTGAAGTTACCGTACGGGGTGAGATTGCCAGCTGGAGCCTACACGAGATGAGCTCACGGGGGCCTGACCTGGTCGCCGTTGAGCTGCTCCTGGCTGCGGGCCCGGCGGAAGCTCACCCCGCCCTTGTGCAGTACGCAGTACATGGATGTCAGCTGCGACAGGGTTCGGGAGCTCTGCTGGGCTACCTCGGTCCACCTTCGCCGCGTGGTTGATCCCACCCGCCAGCTGGCTGGGATTTTGTGAAGGCGCCCTCTTGAACCAAGCCGCCAGGCACCTCGAGCCCCCGCGCTCTTTCCCAGCTCATCCCGGAGAGGGCCTCAGCTCTCTCCTCCCCCCTGCTATGGGAAGCCTAGCCTTTGCGCCGGGGCTGTAGCGGCTCTTGTGGCCCGTGGCGTCCCCCGTGCTCCTGTTTCCGGCGCGCCGGCCCTCCCGACCCCTACGCCTCCTGGCCATCTCGGAGCGCTTGCGCTGCCCTGCGCAGCGCTTCCTCGAACTGCCCCACCTGGTCCGGGAACACCACCACTCGGCTGCGCTCGTGTCCCTCGTCGGTCCTCCGGGACTCGCTGATCACCAGATACCGTCCCCCTGCCTTGGCCTCGCGGACATCGAAGAAGTACGTGCGGCCTCGGGCCTTGACCTGCGTGCTGAACAACCCCTGACCTTTCCCCTGGTTCACCGCTCACCTCCTACGCGAGATCCATTGACTGAACGCTGCAGCTTCAGCGTTTCGACGGAGACTCGCCAGCCCACCCAAAGGTCCCCACGGAGCTCTGGCCTGTCGTCCTCCCGAATGTACGGACTTCCGGGGTGCGTGGCCATC
>JBEQAH010000076.1:0-2512 GCA_041640435.1 bacterium
GGGCGCCCCGCGGGCACGCACGCGCACCTCCACCACCGCGGCCTCCCACCGCAGCGACCCCAGCCGCAGCCGCACCAGGTCCGCGAGCTGTGAAGCGTCCAGGGTGGGAGCCGCAGGCTTGACCTCGGTAGATCGCCACCGTCCGTCCTGCTGGCGCAGAGATAGCTCCAGGGACAGGACGGCTTCCCCGCGCCGTGCGAGGACCCGCAGCAGCGGGTCCAGAGCCCCTTTGATCGCGAACACCAACCGCAGGAGGTCCGACTCAGGCGCTTCCAGCACCACGTGGCGCTGCGCCTCCTCCCGTTCCACCTGTGGCCTGATGGGGTCGAAGGCGTCGAGTGCGGCCAGCCGCTGTACTTCAGCTACCTCGCGGCCGAAGCGCTCCTGCAGCCCTTCCTCGGGGAGGGCCCGTAGGTCGCGTACGGTGCCTACTCCGAGCTTTTCGAGAGCCTCCACGGTCTTGGGGTCCAGCCCGAGTTCCCGCAACCGTACCCGGCCCGCCGCTTCCCGTTCCTCGTACGGCGATGCCAGCACCCGCACCCCCCGGTGCGCCCTTGCCACCGCACGGGTACCGAACCGTGAAAAGCCCACCACCACCGTGGCCTGCCAGCCAGCCTGCTCCAGGTCCTCCCGCAGTGCGTTCGCCCACGCCTCCACGGAGGGGTGCAGCCACTCCAGGCCGGAAGCATCCAGCCAGAAAGTGCCCAAACCGTCGTGTTCCACCCGAGGGCTGAACCGGTACAAGCGCCGGACCACGCCTTCCCCTTCCCTGCGCATCTCCTCCGGAGCCACCACACCCACCCGCAGGGTGGGCACGAGGGCCACAGCGGTGGCGCAACTCAACCCCGGGAACACCCCGGCCCTTTTCGCCTCGTCGCTGACCCACACCAGGCGTGCCCGAGGCCGGTCCTCCTCGGCCACCGCCACGGGATGTCCTCTCCACTCCGGATGGCGGTGGAGGAGGACCTGCAGGGGAAACGCAGGCAAGCTAACGCACGCCATCCGGTCCGGCATAGTCTCTCTGGAACGTCCACGAGGTCCCGCGGCGCTTGTCCCGCAACGGCTCCAGGACGCACCGGAACACCCCGGGGGCCATCCGTCTCCTGCGTCCGTGCACCCGCAAAGACACCAGGGGGCTCAGGGAAGGGTGCCCCGGCGATGCGCGGGTGAGGCACACAACGGCAGCTTCGTGGCGCTGCGCAAGCCCCACGAGCCTGCTCTGCACCGCGAGGGGGACGTCCCCGTCCTCGGTGAGGTCCACCACCACCAGCCCGAACCCGCCCGAGCGGACCAGGCGGACCGCGGCCCGCACAGCCGCCCGGGCGTCCTGTACCCGCACCACCACCAGGGAATCCAAATCCACGCCGGAGGTTGCGACGTCCGGAGGGTAAAAGTCGCTCTTTACACACACCCAGGCGACCGGTTCTCCGGTCCTCTGGGCGTCCGCCACGAGTTGTGTGGCCAAGGTGAGGACCCCCTCGCCCGAGATCTGGACCAGGCGACCCCGGACCTCTTCGAGGGTCCACGTGCCCACCCCGGAAGGAAAGTGCAGAAAGGACAGAACCCCCTGGGTCGCGTCGCTCACGCAGACTCACCATTCAGGGCGCCGGTGCGTTGAGGTGGCGCGGCGGGCGGCGCCCCGAGTAGTCAGAAATAACGTACACGTGTTCGCATAAGCGTGTCAAGAGATGCCAGGAGGGGACGGTCAATCCCCCAAGCAGCCTCTACGGGGAGGGCTCTCCGGAGGTGAGGAGTTCGTAGAGCACCCGGGTCGCCAGCTCAACCTGCTCCAACGCCACGGACTCGGTGGCGGTGTGGGCTTCCGCCGCAGAGCCCGGGCCGAACACCACACTGGGCACGCCCGCTGCGGCCACATGCCCTGCGTCGGTCGCGTAAGGCGCCCCGACCCGTTCTGCGCTGCCCACCACGGCCTGCAGCGCGCGCTCCAGCGCCCGCAGGACCCAGGCATCCTCCGGGGTCTCCATGGCGGGGGCCAGCAGGTAGGGAGGTTCCACCTCCACCGAGCCCCCGAAAGTCCTCAGTTCCTCACTGCCCTGCACGAGGTCTCTCGTTGCCGCCCACACCGCTTCGCCATCTTCACCGGGTAGCAACCGCCGGTCCACGTGCACCCAGCACCGGTCCGGCACCGTGTTGCGGCCCACCCCGCCCCGGATCTCAGTGATGCAAACCGTGGGTGACCCGAGGATCGGGTGCGGCGCCTGTGCGTCAGGGATCTTTGAGAGCAGGCGCGCGATCCCCAGCATGCCCTCGATGGCGTTGACGCCCAGCTCCGGCGTGGCACTGTGCGCCGCACGCCCCGTGGTGCGAACGTAAAACCGAAGCACCCCCTTGTGCGCCACCACGAGCCGCAGGTCCGTGGGTTCGCCGAAGATCGCGCCGTCCACCTCGGGGCCTGAGGCCGCTAGGGCCTTTGAGCCGCCGAATTCCACCTCCTCGTCCACGAGGGCTGCGAAGGTCACCTGGCAGGCCAGCCGGTCCGAACGCACCGCCT
>JBEQAH010000076.1:2522-8170 GCA_041640435.1 bacterium
TGGTCTGCACGGTGTCCAGGTGCGCGGACAGCAGCAGCCTCGGGCCCTTGTGGCCCACCCGCGCCAGCACGTTGGGCCGGCCCGGTAAGACCTCTTCCAGCCAGACTTCTGCTCCTAACGCGCGCAGCTCGTCCGCCACGCGGCGCGCCAGCTGCCCCTCACCGGTCCCGCCCTCAAGCGCCGGGTTGACGCTTGGGATCGAGACAAGCTCCCGCAACAGCGCTTCCACAGAACCTAGGCGCATCGCTACAGCCCCACGAACCGGATCCCCACCGCCCTGCGCCGGTACCGTTGGTTCAGGCCGATCACCAGCGCCGCAAGACGCTCCGCGGTGCTGGCCTGCTCCAGACCGCCCCCGTCTACCCCCCGCAACCCCAGAGCCTTGGCCAGGTCGGCCACCCGTTCTTTGGCCAGCGAGTCGTCTCCGCACAGCAGCGTATCTTCCTCCAGCTCCCGGTCCAGCGAGCTCAGTTTGTGCGCGGACACCGTGTGGAACGCCGCCACCACCCGCGCTTCCGGCAGCAACATCTGAACCCGCTGCGCAGAGGATCCCTCCCGTGGGACCACCAGCTCCGGTGGGTTCAAGCGTCTCAGAGGCACGGTGGTGTCCACCACCACCTTCCCCCGCACCGCTTCCCGCAACCCCGGCAGGATCTCTTCCTGCGCGTGGAACGGAATGGTCAGCACCACCACCTCACCCGCTTCCGCCGCCTCCCGGTTCGTACCCCCGGCCACCTGCCCCCTTAACCCCAACAACCGCACGCGGTCCGCCGCCTCCTGTCCGCGATCCCGCACCCGGGACCCCAAAACCACGCGCAGCCCCGCCGCCGCCCACCGGGCTCCCAGCCCAAACCCTTCCCGACCCGTCCCTCCAACGACCCCGACCGTCGTCACCGCCACCTCCTGCGCCCCCCGCGGCCCGCATCCGTTTAACCTGGGGCTCTACCACCGCGAGCGCCACCTGTACCGAGCCTTCACCGCGTTGAAGTGCCTCACGGGTGTGGGTGAACCCTTTGATGGGGTGGCCGACGGGACTCGAACCCGCAACCCCCAGAGCCACAGTCTGGTGCTCTGCCACTTGAGCTACGGCCACCGCGGGGGCCACAAGCATTATATACGGGTTCCGAGCCCTCTCGGCTCAGCTATTCCCCGGCGCGATTCCAAGGGATCAAGGCGCCTCAAGTTCGGTGCTCGCGGATCCGTCGCTGCGGACAGACAGACGCCATCGCCGGCCCTGGTTCTGCGTGCGGCCGTGGGCGTAGATGTGAATCTCGAGCGCACTCGCTTTGCGCAGGCTGTACGTCCAGTTGGGTGTGGGCCGCAGGTCCAGATCCTGGCCGGAGATCCACGTGAACAGGTTGCCGTGGGTTCGCAGGTGCTCCTGCGCCTGCCGCTGCAGCACCCCGAAGCGGGCCAGCGCTTCTCCGTCGTGGACCGCGCGGTCCTGCGGAGGAGGGGTTGCCGGCAGGCGGGGGCTCAGCCCGCCCGAGACCACCAGGAAGGCTACCAGGGCCACGATGGCCAGGGAGAGCAGGATCTCGGTGGTGGAAAGCCCGCGCCGTCCCACGACATCCCCTCCTGCCCCCGCCGAGCGTCCCTCACACGATGCCGGCGCCGGGCCGGCCCGTCAAGCGCCTAGAGGGCTCAGGAGGCCCCCGGGCTCCCGGGCGCTACCCGGCGCTCATGCTGGCCCAGGCCGAGCGCCTGCGCAGCAACCTCTGCCACGTAGTCCCCGATAGCCAGGGACGCGGTGGCTGCGGGCGAGGGAGCGTTGAGCACGTGCACAGCCCCGGGCTGGGCCACGATGCGGAAGTCGTCCACGAGGCTTCCGTCCGGCGCCACTGCCTGAGCTCGCACCCCACAGCTGCCGCGGACCAGGTCGCGCACCTCCAGGGCCGGCAGCAGCCGTTGAACAGATCGGGCGAACTCCGCCCGGCTCCAGGACCGGTACAGCTCGTACAGACCCACCCGCCAGTAGCGCAGGGCAAGGCGCCAGAACCCTGGGTACGTGAGGGTGAGGAAGGCCTCCGAAATCCGGATCGTGCGCCCGGTGTACCCCTCCCGGGCCCACGCCAGCACCGCGTTCGGGCCGGCCTCCACCTCCCCGTGCACCGTTCGGGTCAGGTGGACTCCCAAAAAAGGGAAGCGCGGGTCCGGAACGGGGTAGATGAGCCCCCGGACCAGGTGGCGACGCTCCGGGCGCAGCAGGTAGTACTCTCCCCGGAAGGGGATGACTCGGAGTCCTACGCGGGCCCCGAGCAGCTGCGCCACGTGGTCACTGTGCAGGCCCGCGCAGTTCAACACCCCTTCGGCGTGCAGGTCTCCCCGGGTGGTCTCGAGGGCGAACCCCCGCACGAGCCGACGCCCGGTGGTCACCCGGCAGGAGGTTACCACCAGGCCCCCTGTTGCGGTCACCCGCTCCGCGACGCGCCTGGCTACCGCACGGAAGTCCGTGATGGCTGTCTGAGGCGAGTGGACCGCCGCGATGCCTACCGCGTGTGGTTCCACGTCCTTGAGCTCCTCCGGTCCGAGCCACCGGAGCCCTTCCACCCCGTTCGCCCGGCCCCGCCGGAACAGCTCCTGCAGGCGCGGCACCTCCTCCTCCGAGGTGGCCACGATCACCTTACCCACCTGCTCGAAGGGGAGTCCTTCGGCGCGGCAGAAGGCGCTCATCCGGCGTGCGCCCTCCACGCAGAGTCGAGCCCGCAGGGAGCCGGGCCGGTAGTAGATGCCCGCATGCACCACCCCGCTGTTGTGCGCCGTCTGATGCATGCCGACTTCCCGTTCCTTCTCGAGGACCACGAGCCGCAGGTGCGGGAAGCGCTGGAGAAGCGCCAGGGCACAGGCTAGCCCCACGATCCCTCCACCCACCACCGCTACATCGCAGCGCTTGGGCAGCTCTTCGGCCACGGTCACATCGCCCCTCGCTCCTCGTCCTCTCCCTCGCGAACGTGCGCGGCGGGAACTCCTACACGCCCAACTCGATCTCCGAGTCGTCTCCCAGGTTCACGCGGGTGGGGCGGCCTTCCAGGTAGGCCCCCTCCCCGATCAGGGATCCTTCCAGGACCACGTTCTGCACCGTGGCGTTCCGGTTCACGATGCAGTCCCGGATGACCGAGCGCACCACCCGCGCGCCCTCCGCGACGGAGACGTAGGGTCCGATCACGGACTCCTCCACCACTGCCCCGGGCGCGATGGCCACAGGCGGGTGCACCAGGGCGCCGTCCACAGAGGGCCTCGGCGGGTTCAGCACGTCCAGCAGGGCCCGGTTGGCCGCGAGCAGTGCATCCGGGGTGCCACAGTCGTACCACTCCTCCACCGGGTAGGTGCGCACCTCCGCGCCCGCGTCCACGTACAGCTGGAGCGCATCCGCAAGCCAGTACTCACCCCGCACCCGACGGTCTTCGTCCACCAGGCGTTCCAGGCACCTGCGGAACAGAGGCGCGTCGTGCACGAAGTACACGCCGGTGATGGCCAGCCGGCTCGGCGGGCGATCCGGTTTTTCCACGATCCGCACCACGCGCCCATCCTCGCCCACCTCCACAACGCCGAAGCGCCGTGGGTCGGCTACCTCCCGGACCCCGATCAGCGAGGCACGGCTTCGCAGCATCGGTCGGAAGTCGCCCCGGAAGATGGTGTCGCCCAGCATGATGAGTACCGGCTCTGCCTGGAGGTACTCCCGCGCTACGTAGATGGCGTGCCCGTTCCCGAGAGGCTGTTCCTGCCGGACGAAGTGCGCACGGATCCGGTAGTTCTCCCGCACGTACGCCTCGATCTTCTCCCCGAGGTGACCCACCACCAGGATTACCTCGTCCAGCCCCAGTTCCAGGAGCTGGTCCAGGATGTGTCCCAAGATGGGCTTGCCCGCCACGGGCATGAGGGCCTTGGGCAGCGTGTACGTGTGGGGGCGCAGGCGGGTACCAAACCCCGCCACGGGCACGATGGCTCGCAACGCCCTAGACCTCCCCTCCAGTCGCTCTTTGAACCGCTCCCATCTCGCTGCTTGACCTGTTCTACGGGGAAGCGACAGAACCTGCAGATACCCGTTTTCGGCTCGGGTATCCTGGAAGCGTGCGAGACCGCAGCTTTCACCGCCGGCCAGCCTCTGCTCCCTCTGAGCCCTCGCCTCACCGCTGGCGGCTTCTGACCGTGGCGACGCTCCAACAGGCGGGCCTCACCTTTGTGCGGTTCGGGCTTCCCGCTCTCACGCCGTTCATGCGCGAGGACCTTCGGCTCTCTCTGGCGCTGACCGGGGTGGTGCTGGGTGCGTTCGATCTGGGCGCCCTGCTGGCCTTCTACGCTACGGGCGTGGCCACGGAACGCTGGGGTGAGCGCCGCGTCATGGCCTCTGGATCCCTCCTCACCGGGCTTCTCGCCGCCGCCGCGGGCTTCGCCCCTTCGCCAGGGCTGCTGGCCTTTCTGCTGGCCCTGGCCGGCGTGGGCTTCCCCTCAAGCCAGGTGGCCGGAAGCCAGGCGGTGATGGGCTCCTTCCCGTCGTGGGAGCGGGGGTTGGCCATGGGGGTTCGGCAGGCAGGACTCCCGGTGGGAGGCTTGCTGGCTGCAGGTCTGCTGCCCTGGATCGCGTCCGCCTGGGGATGGAGGGTCGCGCTGGGGGTCGCCGGATCGGGGTGCGTGCTCGCAGGCCTCCTCACCTACGCGGCACTCCCAGAAGGAAACCGGGAAGCGCCCGCCGGGAGAGCAGCAGCATCATCCCACAGCCTCGTCGCGGTCACCGTACAGTTCTTCACGAGCCCGCCTCTGGTTCTCACCACCCTCACCGCCTGCTTGCTGGCCGCGGGCCAGTTCGGGCTTACAGGCTACCTGCCGCTGTACTTCGTGGATGCCTTCGCCTGGAGACCGCAGGACGCAGCCCGGCTCTTGCTGTTCGTACACGTCGGCGGCATCGCGGGCCGCATGGGCTGGGGCTGGTTTTCGGACCGCTGGTTCGGGGCGGACCGCCCCAAGCCCATCGCCCTCGCCGCCTGCTGCGCAGCCGCCACGGTGGGCGTCCTCGCGGTTTTGGCCCGGCTGGGGTCCGTGCCCGCCCCCGCCGCGGCTCTGGTGGCCCTTCTGGCGGGTTTCACGTTGTTGGGCTGGAACGGCCTGTACGTGACCCTGATCTCGGAGCTGGCGTGGGGCACCGGCGCGGTGGTGGTTGGACTCAGCATGACCGTGCTGTACGTGTTCACGATGCTGGCGCCCCCTGCATTTGGCTGGGCGGTGGAGCGCGCGGGGGGTCAGTACACGGTGGCTTGGCTGGGCATCGTCGCTTTCCAGCTGACCGCGGCCGCCGCGGCGCTCTCGATTCCACGAGCGCGCCGCGCCCTGAGCCACGCCCTGGAGCCGGGGGACTAGGGGAGGGGTTCTAGGGGGCAAGGCTTAACCCGCCCGGAAACGGGGTAGCGTTGACCGAGTGCCCATAAAAGGCTTGAATTAAACATGGTCGCGCAATCCCACGGGGCGGAGAGGGTCGCATGGAGTCGCTGCAAGTCTGTGCCGCTGGGCGTGCCGGCGACGGAACCAACACCAACATCACTATGCTCGGACAGGTGCTCAAGGACCTTGGGGCGTGGACCTTCGTCTGGCGCGAGGAGGTGTACTCCAACATCCAGACCCGGGACACGGCTTTCGGCCTCCGCGCAGCCTGC